>JAGQWA010000069.1 GCA_020437725.1 Bacteroidota bacterium
CAGGTGCCATTGTAGGTTTTTGTATAGTGCTGGCTTATAGTTTTATAGGTGGCTTTGTAGCGGTTGTGTGGTCTGATTTTTTTCAAGGGCTGCTCATGCTGCTGGGCTTGGTTGCCCTGCCAGTTGTGGCCTATTTGAGTTATCCAGGCGAGAGTTTATTAGCTGATTTACATGCCATAAAACCAACCTACACTTCATGGCTAGGCGAAGGCGGATGGTCAGTTACCAATATTGCATCAATAGTTGCGCTTGTGGCCATAGGGCTAGGATTTTTGGGCTCACCACAGGTTTTTGTACGTTTTATTTCGGTTAAAAACGAAAAGGAAATTAATAAAGGCCGTTGGGTGGCTTTTGGCTTTACCCTATTAGCCGATATTGGTGCCATTCTAATTGGTATGTATGCACGCGCTATGTTTGATGGAACTGAAATTGGTCTTGGAAAAAATGCTGAAGACTCCCTCATTGTAATGGTAAAAGAACTTATGCCCGCAGTGCTAATAGGAGTTTACATTGCCGTGGTGCTGTCGGCCATTATGAGTACAATTGATTCATTATTGGTAGTAGCTTCAAGTGCCATAACTAGAGACTTTTACCAAAAAATATTTAGACCTGAAATTAAGCAGGAGAAACTGGCAAACTTGTCGAGATGGGTAACACTCATTATGGCCTTAGTAGGTTTGGCAATTGCAATAATTGTGGCACTAACAAATGAAGACCGAACAGTATTTTGGTTCGTTATTTTTGGCTGGACCGGTATTGCCTGCACTTTTTGTCCGGTAATAGTATTGGCACTTTCGTGGAAACGATACAATGTTTCTGGCGCTATTGCGTCTATGATTACGGGGTTTTCGTCGGTTATATTCTTCAAGTTTGTAATGTCTAACCCAAAGTATGTAAGTGCCAACATGGCAACCTTTTTTGGCAGTCTAGAAGAAATGCTACCCAGTTTTGTGTTGGCATTAATAGTTGGAATTATAGCCACCTTATTAACATCAAGTAAGAAGAATTCAATACAAACAACTACTTAAAAAGTAAGGCCGAACGGCATTTTTTCATTGCTTTGTAGGCTCTAGCAATTCACTACATGAAAAACTTCAATTTTAAGAAGCTATTGCCACATGTTGGCGCCATACTTGGGCTTTTAATAATTAGTGCAGTTTACTTTAAACCCGCACTCGAGGGCTTGGTACTTTCTACCAATGATATTAAGCAGCACGGCGGTATGGCCAAAGAAGTGCTCGATTTTAGAGAAAAAACTGGCGAAATGTCGCTTTGGACCAACAGTATGTTTGGTGGAATGCCAACCTACCAAATTGCCAACCCACACCCAAATACTTTATGGGGAATTAAGGGTGTTTACAACGCCTTAGCAAAAGGTTTGGCAAAACCTATAAACATGCTGTTTTTGAGTTTGTTGGGCGCCTACTTTATGCTGTTGGCGTTTAAGGCCGATTGGCGTTTGGCACTTTTGGGTGCCTTGGCTTATGGTTTTTCGAGTTACAATTTCTACATAATTGAAGCCGGGCACAACACAAAAGCACTCGCATTGGGTTTTGCGCCTATGTTAATTGGAGCCGTTCAAATGGCTCTAGGAAGCAAAAAATGGTGGTTGCTAGGCGCCGCGCTTGCAGGTATTACCATGGCTTTTGAAATTAAAGCCGGTCACGTTCAGATAACCTACTACGCAGGCTTAATACTACTCGGCTTAGGCATAGTTCACCTAGTAAAAGCGGTTAAAGAAAACGACCTAAAAGGCATTTTGGTAAAAGCTGGAGTGTTAGTGGTAATGATTGTGCTTGGAGTGGGTTCAAATGCCGGTAACTTAATGACCGTTGCCGAGCTAACCCCAGAAACCACTCGTGGTAAAAGCGAGCTTACCAAAAACAACGAAAACAAAAGCAGCGGGTTAGATGAAGATTATGCCACCGGCTGGAGTTATGGAGTTGCTGAATCTTGGACCATGGTTTTGCCCAACCTCATGGGCGGCGGCGGCTCCAACAAGCAAGATTTTTCTGACCTTGAATCATATAGAATTCTCAATAAAAGCGCAGGTGCTTTTTTATATTGGGGTAACCAACCATCTGTTTCTGGGCCTATTTATTTGGGAGCAGGAATTGTAGCTCTTTTCTTAATTGGATGTGTAATAGTTAATGCAGCCGCTTTTAATTGGTTGTATTGGATAACTTTTTTAGGAATTGTGTTGGCATGGGGTAGAAGCGATGCTCCTTGGTACATTACCATTCTGGCAGGAACAGGAATTTACTTCATTCTAAAATGGATTAGAAACCCAGAAGCCGGTGTTCTAGGAAGTACCAAGTTCCAAAAGTTCTTGGTATTTGGTATAGCGGGAATTGTGCTTAGCTGGGTTTTATGGAGTCTTTACGATTCATCAGAAGGTAGAACTATGTCGGTGTTCCAAATTTTCTTCAATTATGTGCCGGGCTTTAATAAATTCAGAACAGTGAGTATGGCATTGGTTATTCCGCAAATGACTGTGCCTTTAATGGCCATTTTGGCCATAATTGCCATTTTCAAAAGAGAGAATAGAGAAACACTAAAACGAGCCATCATATGGGTTGGTGGAGGCCTTAGCATTATCGTTCTTCTTTTAACCATCATGCCGAGTGTTTTCTTCGAATTGCATTCAGCTAATTCTGATAGGGTTGTTGGACAATACATTCCGAAAGAAAGCCAACAAATGGTAATAAACTCATTAATAAGCGATAGGGGAACATTCGTATTTCAAGATGGAATGAGATCTCTGTTCTTTATACTTGCCATTTGCGGTGCTCTTTATGCCTTTGTTCTAGATAAGTTGAAGCAAAACGTAGTAGTAGCGGCCATTACTGCATTGGTTTTAATAGACCTTGGTGCATTTGCTTGGAGGTATTTAAAGCATGATGATTTTACAACGGCCAAAAATGCCGAGCGAGAAGTGGCTGAAACCAGAGCAGATCAGCAAATAAATCAAGATACGAGCCATTACCGCGTAATGAACCTATCAGTTAATACCTTTAATGATGCCACAACTTCTTACCACCATTTGTCAATGGGTGGTTACCACGGTGCAAAGCTGAAACGCATTCAAGAACTAATTGAATACAGAATTTCTGGAAACCCACAGAGTTCAGGCGAAATTTCTAAGCTTTACAAAGGGCAGTTTCAAAACACAAGCCAAGCACCGGTTCTAAATATGTTTAACACCAAATATTTTATAGTACCAGCTCAAAAGGGGCCGGCAATGGTGGTTCCTAATCGCGATGCTTGTGGCAATGCTTGGTTTGTTGATAGCGTGCAGGTAGTGGCAAATGCTGATGAAGAAATAGCCGCATTGGCCAATTTCGACCCAACAAAAACAGCCTTTATTGACCAACGCTACCAATCGCATTTAGATGGCTTGGCAGCTGGCAAACCAAATGGCACCATTAAACTGGTTGAATACAAACCCAACTATTTGCGCTATGAGTGCGATATAGACAAAGAAGGATTTGCTGTTTTCTCAGAAGCTTATTACCGTGGCAATGTTGATTGGATTTCAACCATCGACAATGAGAAGGCTGACCACATTAGAACCAATTACCATTTGCGCGGAATGAGAATTCCTGCTGGTAAACACACCATTGAGTTCAAGTTCGATCCGCCAACTTATGCCAAGGCTGAGAGCTATTCGTTCATGTCGTCATTAGCGCTTATTCTTGTGTTGTTGGGTAGTGTTGCGTTTTCGTTTTTACAAGCTAGAAAAGAAGAACCAGCAGCTGAATAATGTCACAACCCACACTTAGCGTTGTAACCATTGCCTTCAATAATTTGGAGGAAGTGAAGAAGACCATCTCAACCGTTCAGGCACAAACCGAGCAGCCGCTTGAACATATAATTGTTGATGGTTCTAACAACAGCGAGATTAACGACTATTTAGCTGGCGCAAACATTCCTGGAGTGGTATGGAAAACTGAACGCGATAAGGGTATTAGTGATGCGTTTAATAAAGGAGTTGAAAGAAGCCAAGGCACTATTGTTCACCTTTTAAATTCAGGAGATTATTACTACGATGAGTATGTGGTAATGTCTGTGATGAATGAGTTTAGGGCTGATCAGAATCTGGGTTGGACTCATGGCATGTATTACCAATACGTAGGCGATAATTGGGTGTTAACAGGAAAGCAATTCAACAAAAACAAATTATGGCGTGGCTTTGGGAAAACGGGCCACCAAACCATGTTTGTTAAAAAAGAGCTCTACCATAAACACGGGTTGTTTTCTCTTGAAAAGAAAATGGCCATGGATTATGATTTTTTGGTTCGCATAAAAGATGAGCCGTTTAAATACTTAGAGCAACCAATAGTTTACTTCGCTCCGGGTGGTGTTAGCAACCAAAAATGGAAAGAAACTTTTGATGAAGTTTATGCATCGCACAAGCAGTACTTGGGTTTTACGCCAAAGCTGTGGCTGGGCAAAGCCATTCAATACTCCTTCTACTGGCTAAACAGCACAGCCTTGTTTAAATGGTACCTTAAGAATTTTAAAACCACTAAGAATTAACGTGGCGAAATGGATTCAACAAGACTAAAACTGCCAGGGCAACCGCAGTCTTTCTTTTTAAATATTTTGCAGCCTGTTAGCAGAGATGCTAAGCAGCACAAAATCAAAAAATTACGAACTAATAATGGAGCCTTTTTCATTTGAATAATATGCCTTTAAAGGCAGCTACTAAGGTAACAGAAAAGCATTAAACACTAAGAAAACGATGAGCAAGTACATTATGTTGTTTTTAAAAGGCATGGCCATGGGCGGTGCCAATGTAATTCCAGGGGTTTCTGGTGGCACCATTGCTTTTATTACCGGAATTTATGATCGGCTAATTGATGCACTAAAGTCGTTTGATGCTGAGGCCATAAAGCTTCTGCTCAAGTTCAAAATAAAGGAGCTGTACAAGCATATAGATGGCACGTTTCTCATTGTTTTGTTTGCAGGAATTGGTGTGAGTTTGGTAACCATTGCCAAGCTGCTTAAAACGTTAATAGCCAATGGGCATGAAATTCCAGTTTGGGCGTTTTTCTTCGGTTTAATTCTGGCCTCAGTATGGTCGGTTGGCCGAACCATTAACAAATGGAATGTTTCTGCCATTGGTGGTTTAATTGTGGGAACAGGCATTGCCGTTTCTATTTCGCTACTTGGGCAGGCTAATGAAAACGACAATTTCGCTTACCTAGTATTATGTGGTGTGGTAGCCATTTGCAGTATGCTACTTCCTGGGCTGTCGGGCTCATTTGTTTTGCTGCTCATGGGCAATTACCAACTCATTATGCTTGATGCTGTAACCGAAAGAAACATTAGCATTTTAGCACCAGTAGCTATTGGCGCTTTGGCAGGTTTCGTAATTCTATCGCATAGTATTTCTTATTTGTTGAAGAATTTTAAGCTGCCTACTCTTGGCACCTTAACTGGGTTTGTTTTGGGCTCATTATTAGTTATTTGGCCATGGAAAAATGAAATTCACCTTGTTGATGAAATTGGGACGAAAATTTTAAAAGACGGTAAACCCATTGTTCAGGGCTATGAACGGTATTTGCCAGAATTGGCCGAAAGTGAAACGATTTATGCCGTTGTATTCGCTGTTGTTGGGCTATTAATGGTGATTTTGCTCGACGTTTTTGGTAATAAATCAACTCAAAAAGCGGAAAACAACTAGCATGAAGAAATACGGCATAATTGGTAATCCTTTAGAACACAGTTATTCGCCAAAACTTTTCGCCGAGAAGTTTAGCAAGGAGAACATTACCAATTGTGTTTACCAACCGTTTGAACTCAAAAGCATTAAAGACCTTCAAAAAATTTTGAAGCAAGAGCCAAACTTAAAAGGCTTTAACGTTACATCTCCGTTCAAAAAAGACATACTATCTCAACTTTACGAAATTGACCAAGAAGCCATAAATGTCTGGTCAGTTAATACCGTTAAAGTGAGCAGAATGAAAGGAAGAGTTCTTCTAAAGGGATTCAATACTGATACTTACGGCTTCATGAAAAGCTTAACGCCATTGCTCAATTCATCAATAACAAGTGCATTGGTGCTAGGTACAGGTGGAGCCGCATCAGCAGTTGTATATTGTCTAAAGCAGCTGAATATTTCGGTGCAACAGATTTCAAGACAAAATAAATTTGAGTATTTGGGCTACGAAGATTTGAACGACGACATCATTCACGAGCATAAACTCATCATTAATACTACTCCTTTAGGAACCTATCCAAAGGTTAATACTTGTCCTGATATTCCTTATGAACACCTTACGTCAAAGCATTTGTGTTACGATCTAGTTTATAACCCAGAAGAAACACTCTTTTTAAAAAAAGCAAAGGAGAACGGAGCACAAATAAAAAACGGGCTAGAAATGCTACAACTTCAAGCCGAAAAAGCTTGGGAAATTTGGCGGTAGCCTTAGGCTCTTGATCTCAACAATAACTGGCTTTTAACCTATCAAACCAGAAAAAAAAATCTTTACTAAAAAAATGTAATCTTCGGGAGTCTTTCGTCATAGTGAGTAGGTACAGATTATGTTAGGTTTATTGAACAAACGCATGCCAAAGCGAGCTGGGTATGAGCAAATGTCTGATGCCCAACTTGTAGAAGCATATAAAAGCAGTGGAAATACCGAGCTGGTACAGGCATTAACCCAGCGGTATGCACAACACATTATGTCTTTTGGGTGGAAGCAAATAGGCAATGCCGATGCCGTGCAAGACTTTGCGCAAGATGTGTTTACCAAGCTCTGCGAAAAACTTAAAACACAAAATGTAGAGCAGTTTAAAAGCTGGCTTTACACCTTTATGCGAAACTTAACTATTGACGCGGGCCGAAGGCAGCAACTTTTTGAAGGTTATGCAAACCAACAGCACAAAAGCGGCATAGCCACTTTGCAGTTTGTAGAAACTGAATTAGACATGAAGCACCTAAGAACCGCGCTCGATGATCTATCTGAAAAAGAAAGAACATGCATGGTTTTACTCTATTTTCAAGATTTAAGCTATGCAGAAATTATGGAAGAAACAGGCTTAAGCTTTAATCAAATTCGTGGAATTAAAGACAGAACCCTAGTAAAATTAAGAGAACGGCTAAGCAATATTTATAACGACCGAAGAAACAAACAGGCTTAACTAAACGGCATCAGTAACATGAATTTATCTTACAAAACCATAGAACTCTTTCTACAAAAACAGTTGCCCGAAAGAGAAATGGAAGCCATAGAAAGACACCTAAAGCACAACCCGCTCGATGCCGAAATGGTGGCAAACATAGCTGATGCGTTGCAGGCAGGTATTACCATTGATGAATTAAAGCAAAGCGAAAACCAGTTTAAGCGTTCAATTGGGTTGCCAAAACTGCAGCAGCGAAAAGCCGCAGTGTTGCGTATTTCTAGAGTGGCCGCGGCCATTCTCATTTTGGCCTTGCCAAGCTATTTCATTCTTAGTAGTTCAAACTCAAATGCAGAATTATACCAAACTTATTTTGAGCCGTACAACGATATGCTAACAACTCGTGGCGACGAGCAAAAAAACCAAGCCATGGAGTATTATAATCAAAAGAATTACGCAAAAGCAGCCCAAGTTTTTGAACAAGTTATTGAAACCCAAAACGAACCACTTTTAAAGCTTTACTATGGTATTAGTATGATGCAAAATGGGCATGCCGAAAAAGCGGCCAGCTATTTAGAAAGTCAAAGTCAAAATGTAACCGATAAAATGGTGCAAGAGCCATTTTTATGGTATGCTGGTTTGGCTTACGTAGCAAATAAAGAAAGCACAAAAGCCCGAATGCAGTTTCAAAAACTACTAAATGCCAGCCCGTTTTATAAAACAAGAGCCGAGAAAATTCTTAGTGAGCTTAATTAAGTTTTACTGCGCCCGCTTAGAGCAATAAAGGCCATTAGCAAAAGTGCGGCAATGCCTAAACCTGTAAACAACAACCAATTGCTGCCATTGCTTTCTATGGCAGAATTGGGTAAGCCTGTAAACACCAAGCCACCCCAATAATAAGGTTGCGCCGCCAGCGGATCAGCATTTTCTAAATACGTTAATTTGGCTTTGCGCAAGGCCTTATCGTAAGCATAACCTTCTGCTACATATTTGGTATAGTTTTCTATTATTGAAGAAGTGCTGGCGTCTGGGCTACTCCATAGCGAAATAATAGAATTCTTGGCACCTGCATAAGCAAAGCCATAGCCCAAACTCACCAACCCATCGGTTGAGGTTATGTTGCCACTACCTGTATTGCAAGCGCTTAAAATTACCAGTTCTGATGGTATGGTCATGTTTAGCAATTCGTACAAATAAATGTTGCCATCATTTTGGTTATCAGCTTTTAAAACCAACTTAGAAAGCAATGGGTTTTCGTTGTTTTGAAGTGCGTGGGTGGCCAAATGAATAATGCGGCTTTTCGATGCATTTTGTGTAAAATCGGTTTCACTGGCTTCTAAACTCAACATCATTCGGTTTTGATTAAAGTATTTAGAAGCGGCTTCAACCTCTTTGTAGGCGTTTTGTAGAAAGGGTAACGAGCCTTTTTGAGATTTAAAGTTTAGGGCCATTCCCAAATATTCATAAGCATAACGAGTATTGGGCCGTGTTAAGTTTTGAACCATATAGGCCACCGAAAAGCTTGCGCTAAACTGGTGCTTTTGCATGGCAAACCGATAATGGTTACCATTGGTTATTTCTGGTATTAAAGCGTCAAAAGGAACCAAATAAATGCGCTCGTCGGGTATAATTATCAGTTCTTCAATTTGGCTAAGTTCATTTGGAATTAGAATCTTGTAAAGCGCCAAGCCAAGCTTTTGAGTTTCAGCAGCGTTTTTGGTTGTTATTGCTAAATAATAATTGTCTATAAGATCTCTAAGCGTGTTGGCATTGCCAAGCTCATAAAGTTTGAAATTGCCCTTATAATAGGTTTCTACAAAAGCCAGTTCTGACCCAATAAAATAGCTTAGCAATGCTTTGTTATTTCCAATCAGGTTGTTAAGGTCTATTTTATTAAAAGAAGGTGTGCTGTATAAGAACTGGTAAAACGCGGGGTATTGATTTTTTATTTGTGCGTTTAAGGCAGTAAGTTCAAGTTTAGTATTGGTAAACTGCTGATGCAAAATGCGCAGCTGGGCAGTGTCAACCGTTGATGCCAATTGGCCTTCTAATAAACTAAGCGAGTGTTTATAGGCGTCTATTTGCTGTTTTACCGATTCTGAAATACCATAACCTGAACTGGTGTTAAGATCGCCTGCTAAATTCCACCTTAAATCATACACTTTTATTTTGTCTATAAATGCAAATAGTTGCTCGTTATCTACTTGCTGACCATTTTGGGCTAAGGCTTTGTGGCTAAGAATCATTAGCTCGGCTATTTCTTTTAATTTGGCTTTAAATGAAACCTTACTGGCCTTGTTGGGTATTAATTGCAAAACAGCTTGGTAAATGCCCAAAAGATTGTTTCCAAGGCAGGTAATCTGCTTTAAGTAATCGGTATTTTTTTCTTTTTGGTAAGCCTTCCAATAAATGCTCATGGCTCGGCTAAGGGTAACCCAAGAATCTGAGGTAGCGGCATAGGTAGAGTCGCAACTAGCATTATGGCTTTTTTTATAAAATGCCAAAGCCAATTGGGTATGGTTTATGGCACTCTCAATCGAGTCAGCTTCCAATTCTAATTCAGCCAGATTAATGTATCTATCGGCTTTGGCACTATTTCTACCGTCAATTTTGCCTATTGCTCCAACTGCTTTTCGGGCCATTAGCCTGGCTTTTACGGGGTTTTTAACCAGTTTATAATAATCGGCCTGGCTATTATAGGTGGCACTTTGGTTTATTAAACTTCTTCTATCGTTTTGTGCAGAGGCGTCAACCAAAAGCTTTTGGAGCTTCTGGGTGTAATACGTGGCAGAGTCAAAAAGGTGCAAATGATAATAAATAAGTGGGGCGCGTTGGTAAGTTGCCAGTTGAGATGAAATTGGCTGCTTTGACACATAGTTAGCACACATTAAAAAATATTGTTTGGCCAGTGGGTAATTGTTGTTTCTAAAATGCAAGGAACTTAAGTCGTACAAAATGTCGTGTTTGCGGGCGTAGTCTGTGCTTGCGTTTAATTGTGCATAAGCATCAAGTAACATTTGCTCTGCTTCGTTTCGGTCTTGCAGTTGCTCATAGCAATTGGCTAGCTTTTTATAGCATGATACGGTGTACCTGTGGTCTTTACCAAAGTATGCAGTACTGTTTTGCAATGCAATTTTTGCGTGATATAGCGATTTATCGAAGTTACTTATTGAGTAGTAATACTCGCATTTAAGGTTATTTACTGCATAGGCGGCGCTTTTGTTTTTTGGGCTGCTATATTTTTCAAAACTATCAATGGCATATAAGCTTTTATTAAAGTTATTTAGGTTTTGATAGAAAAAGTAGAATTTGTAAAACAGAATTTGCGGAAATACAGTGTCGGTTTTATTGGTTTTATGCCATTGATTTATGGCTTCTTTATAAAGTTTTTCAGCTTCTAAAAATTGGTTTTTCTCATTTTTTAAATGGCCATTATGCTTGGTTAAACTATAAGCAATAGAAACAGTAGAGTCAGGATATTTATCGGCAAGTTGAATAGCCAGGTTAAAATATTTGTGTGCCGAATCGTTTATAGAAGGAACCTGTGCACGGTTGTGTGTTCTGAAAAATGTTAAGCCCAGTTCGTGATATGTATTTGCGGCTTTGCCCCAATAGCCAAGTTGCTCATAAATTTTAGCAGCATTTTGATAGTCAACATAAGCTTGCCTAATTTTAAAATAGTACTGCTTTTTATGCTCAGCCGAATCAATTAAAACCTTTGCTTTTTTCTGAAAAATAAGTTTATCGGCACTTGATACTTGGCTATAAAGTAAAGTGGGGTTAATACAAGCCAAACTTGCTAAGCCAATTATGCCCAGCCACTTTTTTATAGCCCGTGTAAATGTAAAATTTTGCATGTGTACGTCTAATTACCAAACGTACTAGAGTTTTATCAATTCGGAAAGGGGCTCTTGCTTTAAATCCGCAGCTACAAGGCTCCTTTCCTTTTTTCAAATGTAATTTAACAATAGAGCTAAACCGGCAGTCAGAATAAACAAAATGTAATGGCCCTTGCTTGTTCGTCTTATAGCTTTAAATGAGTTAATTAAATGGCTGTTAAAAATTTTATTTTGGGTTGTTTTCTCGTATCTATTCAGTTTTTGAATGCACAAGAAAACAGCAAAATAATGCCGCTTTATCTCAAGTCTGGCAACCAATATTTGGCTAAAAACATTCAAGAATGGACCAATAGTATTGCCGATTCTCTAATTCATCAAAGCCAAGTTTGGCCGATACTTCAATTTAATTCAATTCCAACACAAGAACAAAA
>JAGQWA010000006.1 GCA_020437725.1 Bacteroidota bacterium
GTGTTTTAGGCAATAGCGACTAGCCATTAGCCAACAGAGTTTTTAGAGTGACTAGTAACTAGAGAATGACAAACTAGTCAAAATTAAACATTCATCATTTAAAATTCAAAATTTATTAAATTCAAAATTCAAAACTCAAAACTCAAAACTCAAGACTCAAAACTCAAGACTCAAGACTCAAAACTCAAGACTCAAGACTCAAGACTGTAGCTTACCGTTGCCTTCTCAACCTTTCCGCCAACAATGGGTGCAAACTTGGTTAGCTTAATGGTTACATTCTCGGCTTTTGGGTATTTGCCTTTTACTTTTAATGCTATTTTTCTGGCAACAGTTTCTATGAGCTTTTCAGAGATGGTCATCTGCTTTTTAGCTATGGCATACACTTCTCCATAGTCAACTGTTTTAGCAACATCATCGCCAATGGCAGCGGCTTCAACATCGTAGTCAATAAAAGCATCAACCATAAACGTTCTGCCAATTTTCTGCTCTTCAGTATGCACGCCATGAAACGCGAAAAACTCCATTCCTTCTATTGAAATTGTTGCCATGCTGAACTTGATAATTTTGGGTTTTGAGCACCCGCTATTTCTTCTACTTTTGCGCAAAATCAAAAGTACTATAATGCCTACTGATCTTTACGAACACCACGATTATTACCTAATGGACGAACTACTTACCGACGAGCACAAAATGGTGCGCGACTCAGTAAGAACTTGGGTAAAAAAGTCGGTTACGCCGATAATTGAAGATTATGCACAGCGTGCCAAATTTCCGGCACATTTGGTAAAAGAACTTGGCGATATTGGTGCTTTTGGCCCGCAAATTCCTACCCAATATGGTGGTGGCGGATTGGACGAGATTTCTTATGGCATTATCATGCAAGAAATTGAGCGTGGCGATTCAGGTATTCGTTCAACAGCTTCGGTTCAAGGTAGCCTAGTGATGTTTCCTATTTTCAAATTCGGTTCAGAAGAGCAGAAAATGAAATACCTACCCAAACTAGCTAGTGGCGAGTTTTTGGGTTGTTTTGGACTTACTGAACCTGACCACGGTTCTAACCCAAGCGGCATGCTTACCAATTTTAAAGATGCTGGCGACCACTACGTACTAAACGGTTCCAAAATGTGGATCTCTAACTCACCAATGGCTGATGTGGCTGTTGTTTGGGCAAAAGACGAAGAAGGCATCATTCACGGATTGATAGTAGAAAAGGGAATGGAAGGTTTTTCTGCTCCTGAAATTCACAATAAATGGTCTTTAAGAGCATCTATTACGGGTGAGTTGGTTTTTGACAATGTGAAAGTGCCAAAAGAGAATTTGCTTCCGGGTGTTAAAGGTTTAAAAGGCCCACTTTCTTGCCTTAACTCAGCACGTTACGGTATTGCATGGGGCGCTATTGGCGTTGCACTTGATTGTTACGATACGGCTTTGCGTTACACCAAAGAGCGCACTCAGTTTGATAGACCCATTGCATCTTTCCAATTGCAACAAAAGAAATTGGCTGAGATGATTACCGAAATAACCAAAGCGCAATTGCTAACCTGGCGCTTAGGTGTTTTGAAAAACGAAGGCAGAGCCACTCCTGCTCAAATTTCTATGGCCAAGCGAAACAACGTTGATATGGCTTTAACCATAGGCCGTGATGCCCGCCAAATGCTAGGCGGCATGGGCATTACGGGCGAATACAGCATTATGCGCCACATGATGAACTTGGAATCTGTAGTAACCTACGAAGGCACGCACGACATCCACCTGCTCATTACGGGTATGGATGTAACGGGTATAAATGCGTTTGTTTAAGAGATTGAAATTTGAATAGTAAACATGTCAAGTTTTGGAATCTTGACATGTTTGAAATGCTAATTGTAGAAATAAATAAAAGCCGCTTCTGTTTGGGAGCGGCTTTTTTAATACGCCAAGCGCTATCCAATAAATTATACTATATTTACTTTCAACCTAATTACATCAAAAGTTATGACCAGAATTGAAAAACTAGATGCAGTTTTAAAACACATGACAGTAAATCCCCAATCAGAACACTCAAAAACCATTTGCGAAAATGCCAATCTGGATATTGAAGCAGATGAAGCCAACAGAATATTGAAGAAGTTAAATACCGACAAATATGTTGACATGACAGAAAATCAGTGGTGTTATGAAATAAACTATAACGGAATAATTTTTTCAGAATCCGGTGGGTATAATGGGCAAATTAGCGAGATTAAATCAAAAAGAACATATCAGAGTTTATTGAATATTATCGTTGCTCTTGGTACATTTTGTGCAGGCATTTATGGCCTGTTAGAGACAATCAAGTTTATAGTCGAATCAATTTCATGTTAATTTTACCTCTTTGAATCTGGGCAAAAAATAGACATTAAATAATTGCTATTTGTAATACTAATGCTTAACGATGAAAAATAACGATAACAAATTTAGAATAGAAATAGATCCATTTACAAAATCAAAAACTATTGATTGGGAATCTGTGGCGGGTAGAATTAAACCAAAATATGGTTTCGACTTTGAAGATGCCATAGTTACCGGCGCAAACAATGATAATTTCTCCAAGCTAATCTTCAGTCCAGTCCACAAAAACGGAACCAATTTTCTAAAAATGAGATTTCAGCAGAAATTTTTCAATCCATCAAAAAATGATACAGTTTCTTTTCTTTTCGAAACTGATCTTATTGAAACATTTATTTTAACCACCAAACCCATTGAAATTTCAAATCACCACAATTGGGGCCGGATCCGAGAGCTTCTTGTTCCGATATCTTTAGAACAAATCAAGACTTTTGCAAATTCAAATTTGGTAACCTGGAAATTTAAGTCAGGGAAAAAGGAATTGATGTTTGAGAACGGAATTGCACATGACAGCTTTCGACCTTTATATAATTTGCAAAAGTCTATAAATCATCTTTTTTCTGACTTCATCGAAGTCCTTAAGGCTGAAGATCTATATAATGATAATACTGCTCCCATTAATGACGATTCATCTTGTTATGTTTATTTGATGAAAGACTTAACGAACGAGTCATATAAAATTGGCATTTCAAATTCACCTGAATATCGAGAACGGACGTTACAAAGTGAGAAACCTAATATTGAACTTTTACTAACTAAAGAATTTCACAAAAGAAGCATAGCCCAAATTTTTGAAAAAGTACTTCATGAATACTTTAAAAATAAAAGAATTAGAGGTGAATGGTTTAATTTGACTACAGAAGACATCATTGATTTAAAATTGATTCTGAGTTAATCTGCTCTTCTATTTAAAATTCGCTTGGACAATTAAAAAAGAATAGAAATATACCATAACTATCTCTTGATGCTTGCATTTTGACCAACCTATACCACATACTCGAACTCGAACAAGGCGCTTCCGAAATTGAAATAAAAAAGGCTTTCAGACGGCTATCCAAAAAATACCATCCTGACAGCCAATCAGGTTTTGAAAATGCTGAAAAGTTCAGGCAAGTGCATTCGGCTTACAGTATTCTAATTGATGCCAACAAAAGGAAGTACTACAATGAAATGCTTGCCAATGATGATGACGACAGCTACCTAGATGATTGGCGAAAGCAAGCTGATTTTGACTACAAGAAGTATGAAGACATGGAGCTTGATGATTATGTAGAGCGAAAAATCAGGCTCTACATGTTTTCTTCTAATCCCAAACTCGAAAAAAGGTCATTTATAGTAATGGTTGTAGCTACTCTGATAGGATACGCTTGCCTAATTACGTGGTTTACCTATCCTTACAAAGACATTTTTTCAGCCAATATGTTTAGAGCCGGCACCATTTTCAGCTTTGTAGGCACCTGCATTTGCTATTTTTACAGAGGCATTTATTTAAACAATAAGAAGATTAAGGAGTAACTGAAAATGCTTTTTTTGGAAAAACAAAACATAAGCAATTATATAGAATGATAAACCCCGCTATACAACACTACAATTCTGAACAACTACCTGCCGACAAAGCCATTTTCGACCTATTGGCCCAAATTATTACCAATGAATTAGCCGAAGCCGAGAGCAAAATTTGGCATGCTCATCCGGTTTGGTTTTTAGATGGCAACCCAATAGTTGGCTATAGCAAACAGAAAAAAGGCGCTCGGCTTATGTTTTGGAGCGGTGCCGACTTTGATGAATGCCTTTTAAATGTGAGAGGAGATAAATTTAAAGACGCTTCTATTTTCTTTAACCAGGCTTCTGAAATAAATACAATCGACCTGATACGTTGGCTACAAAAAGCCAGAGATATTCAATGGGACTATAAAAACATTGTGAAAAGAAAAGGGCAGTTAGAAAGGCTTAAATAGCAGGTTTTTACAGCACGGCGGTTTCTCAATTTTCTCCATTGTTTTAACTCAAGCCTTTGTGATTATGCCATAAAAAATAATCAACTCTTCTACCCCATTTCAGTTCATTTAAGCCAATATTTGGCATTGGTTTATTCAACCCAAATAATTAAAACTATTACTCAAATGGAAAAAATTACAGTTTCTACCACCATAATTGCCGATGCTAAAAAAGTATGGGATTACTATACCAGCCCTGAGCATATAACCCAATGGAATTTTGCTGACCCATCGTGGCATTGTCCATCAGCTTCTAACAACATGATTGTTGGTGGCCAATACTCCGCAAGAATGGAAGCCAGGGATGGAAGTTTTGGTTTTGATTTCGATGCCATTTACGTGAGCATAACGGAAGGCAAAGAATTTACTTACGAGTTTGGTGGCAGAGAAGCACGTGTAAGCTTCAATAATCTAGATGGTAAGACTCAAGTAACCATCGTTTTTGACGCCGAAAGCGAAAACCCCATAGAAATGCAGAAAAATGGTTGGCAAGCTATTCTTGAGAATTTTAGAAAGCATGTAGAATCGAATTCTTAGACAGCGCTTTTATTGAAAGAAAAAGGAAGAAGTGGTTTTAGTCTTTTGATTCCTTTAAGGTTAAATTAATCCAGAACATTAAACGAATTTAGCAGAAACCAGTTGGCACACGCATTGCCTTGTTTTTTCTCGCAGCAACTGTCAGGTTCACAATCTGCTATCTTATAAACTCAACAATCCAAATTAGCATTGAGCAAACAATCAACCTGCAAACCTTATGGGCTCTATCAGGTATTGCAATAAGTGGTTTGCGGTTCATCTTCTTTCGGAGACAGGGAAGTATCAAGGAGAATATTAGAGATCCATAATGAGTGTGGTTGACTTACCTACTGACGTTTTCTCCGAACATCTTACGGCAATAAATGAGCTATACGGCAGAAAGTAGCTATATTCGCCGTATAATTTACGGCAAATAATTGTACTCCATGTACATTCATCAACAGAACAATTGGCCAAATTTCATTTGGGACAGCAACACCTTGTTACTTTATACAAGTAAGGTAAGAGACTTACAGGGGCGTCTTATAGGTAGAATGGAAGGAATTGGTTTTGAGTTGCGATCTGAAGCTGTACTCAAAAATGTAACTGATGATGTTTTAAAGTCAAGTGAAATTGAAGGTGAGTTATTGAACCCAGAAGAAGTTCGCTCATCAGTTGCTAGGCGGCTTGGCATGGAAATCTCAGGCTTACCTGAAGCTAGCAAAACCGTAGAAGGCGTTGTAGAAATGATGATGGATGCCACTCAGAATTATTTAGCACCACTTAGCAAAAACAGGCTTTGCAACTGGCATGCAGCCCTTTTTCCTACTGGCAGAAGTGGCATGTATAAAATAACAGTAGCCAATTGGCGAAAAGACCAAAACGGCCCAATGCAAGTGGTTTCTGGCCCATTTGGCCGAGAAAAAGTTCATTTTGAAGCTCCACCCGCACACCAACTTGAAAAGGAAATGAACAAATTCATTTCATGGTTTAATGAAGACGATAAAATGGAACCTGTAATTAAATCAGCAGTAGCTCATTTATGGTTCATTACCATACACCCATTTGACGATGGAAATGGCAGAATTGCCAGAGCGATTGCCGATTGCCAATTGGCAAGAGCCGACCGAACCAATCAAAGATTTTACAGCATGTCGTCGCAAATTATGCACGCTAAAAATGGGTACTACAACTGCCTAGAATACACGCAAAAAGGAAATTTAGACATTACACAATGGCTAGTTTGGTACTTAGAAAGATTACTAGATGCGTTAAATGCCACCAGCCAATCACTATCAAATATTCTTCAAAAGGCCAAGTTTTGGGAGCATCATCAAAATACGCAGTTCAACAATCGACAAACAATGATGATTAATAAACTACTTGGTGATTTTGAAGGCAAGCTAACGTCGTCTAAATGGGCTAAAATGACCAAAGTGCATAGAGACACTGCTCTTAGAGACCTTCAAGATTTAGTGAAAAAACATGTACTCAAAGACACAGAAGAAGGCGGAAGAAATACTAACTACATGCTCATTCTTCCTGAAACAGAAAACCAAACATGACTGAAAAAGAACAAAACAAAACCAGCAAATTCTTAAGCCTGGTATTGAGACATAAACCTGAAACTATTGGCCTAAAGCTTGACTCAAACGGCTGGGCGAATACCGAAGAACTTTTGGCGAAAATGAATGAGAATGGACAATCATTATCCTTTGAACAGCTACGAATAGTTGTTGAAAACAATGCCAAAAAGCGATTCATTTTTACTGATGATGAATCCAAAATCAGGGCCAACCAAGGCCATTCAATATCAGTTGATTTAGCGCTTGAAGAAAAGCAACCACCTGACATTCTATATCATGGTACGGCTACCAAAAACTTAGATTCTATAAAGGCAAAAGGACTTATTAAAGGCCAACGTCACCATGTTCACCTATCAGCAGATACGGAAACAGCATTAAAAGTTGGGCAACGACATGGAAAGCCAGTACTCCTTACAATCAAATCAGCTGAAGTGCATAAACAGGGTATAAAGTTTTATCAATCAGCAAATGGGGTTTGGTTAACAGATTTTGTGGATGTTGAATTTATTGGGTTTCCTGAATGAACTTTAGATATTCGCACCAATTAGAACCTATTACGTTCAATTCAAATTCAATAAGCAAGCATGAACAGCACTGATATACACGAAGAAGTTAAAACCTATTATGGCTCTACGCTGCAATCGTCTGATGATTTACAGACCAACGCCTGTTGCACTTTAACTGAGCCACCAAAACACATTAAGCAAGCGCTTAAGAAGGTGTCTGATGAAGTGAAGGACAAATACTACGGCTGTGGTTTAACCATTCCATCAGCGGTTAAAGGCTTGCGTATTCTAGATTTAGGTTCTGGTAGCGGACGCGATTGTTTTATTGCCAGCCAATTAGTTGGCGAAAACGGTTATGTGCTTGGTGTTGATATGACCGATGAACAACTAGAAGTAGCCAACCGAAATATTGAATACCACCGCGAAAAGTTTGGTTACCCTAAATCGAATGTGGAGTTCGTAAAAGGCAATATTGAGCACTTAGATGAATTGAACCTGATTCCTAATTCGTTCGATCTTATTATTTCTAATTGTGTTATCAATTTGGCGGCTAACAAACTAAAAGTGCTTCAAGATGCTTTCAAGTTGCTGAAACCAGGTGGCGAAATGTATTTCTCAGATGTTTACAGCGACCGCAGAGTACCGCAACATTTGCAAGAAAATAAAGTGCTTTGGGGCGAGTGTTTAAGCGGAGCCATGTATTGGAACGACTTTTTGAACACAGCCAAAAAAGCCGGTTTTACCGATCCAAGAGCTGTGGAAGACCGCCCCATTTCAGTTGACAATGAACAAGCCCAAGAACTGCTAGGAGATATTGAATTTTACTCTGTTACCTACAGACTTTGGAAATTGGAAGGCCTTGAATCTGATTGCGAAGATTACGGTCAAGCAGTAGTTTACAAAGGTGGCGTTGAAGAAGAGCCACATGGTTTAACCCTTGACGGACATCATTATTTCCCCAAAGGCAAAATGATTACCGTTTGCGGCAACACCTATAAAATGCTACACGAAACACGCTTCAAAAATCATTTCGATTTTTATGGAAATTGGGAAACCCACTATGGCATTTTTGAAGGCTGTGGCGGTAATATGCCATTTACCAAAGTAGAAGGTGCTGTTGAAGCTAGTTGTTGTTAAGCTTTAAGTTTTTCCAGTTAGTTTAACCGTAATAGGCTCCTAATTTGCCAATAGTAAATCTCAAAACCACAAATTGAGATTTCTATCAATCATATTTACGTTTTACAGATCGTTTGCATTTACCAGCAACCTAATAACCGCCTTGTGTGCTCTAATCATTAGCATTTGGGGCATTCAGTTTTTTGGTCTTTTGTTTTGTTTCAAAAAAATTACACTGGCGACTACTGTTCTGTTCATCAATGAATTTAAGAAAACTGAGTTCTACTATTTCAAAAATGTAGGGTTTACTAAAGGCAAAATTTATACGTTGGCTTTTGGGTTCGATCTTCTCATTTTTATCATCCTTTTAAGAATTGTTGGATGACGTTTGAAAAACAAGTTTTAGAAGTGGATAGTGTGCTTTTAGAATATGGCAACAAACGCATTCTTCAAGACATCTATTTAAAAGTTGAAACGAGAAAGATTACTGGCTTATTGGGAAGAAATGGTTCTGGCAAGTCATGCCTAAT
This sequence comes from Bacteroidota bacterium, assembly GCA_020437725.1. Classification (GTDB taxonomy): domain Bacteria; phylum Bacteroidota; class Bacteroidia; order CAILMK01; family JACPUW01; genus JAGQWA01. The sequence goes on from JAGQWA010000006.1 coordinate 8,619, forward strand.
GAGAATTATTTTTGGCGAACTCTCACCTTTAAACAAGCATGTAAGAATAAATGCAAAGCCCATTCTTCGGCAGGAACAATTGCTTAAGCACTTTAGCTATTTGCCGCAGAAAAGTTTTATTCCAGGCCATTTACGTCTTAGAACTGTAATGAAACATTTTGAAGTGAGTTTTGATCAATTTCAGGCACATTTCCCAGAGTATAGCGCTCATTATAATACCAGAGCAGAAAAACTTTCGGGTGGCCAGAAAAGAATTCTGGAGATTTTTATTGTGCTAAAATCGAGCAAGCCTTTTTGTCTTTTAGATGAACCATTTTCTCAAGTAAGTCCGCTTCAATCAGAAAAAATTCAAGCACTAATTCAAGAAGTAAAACCAACCAAAGGAATTTTAATAACAGATCATCAATACCAATATGTAACCGAAATATGTGATGAATTATATTTTTTGAAAGATGGAAAAACTCATCTTACAAATGACATTGTGAATCTTGAGAAATTGGGTTATGTGAAATTCTAAAACAGTTCTCGGGCCAGTCGCAGATAATACCACTAATTAGCAATCCTTATTTTTACATTAAGGAAGCAGATTTTAAAGAACTTTCAACTTCGACCCATTATGAAATACGCTCTTGCTGCCTTTCTTGGCTTGCTGCTATTTGCTTCTTCCTGTGGAAGCGACGAAACACCAGTCCCAAACCTTGATTTAACCTTTTCTCATGAAGAAATTATGAAATGGGATGGCACCATGACTTTTAACCATCCTGACAATCCCTTTCACAAAGAAATACCAGATAGTTACCAAGTGCATCCCAATTCTAAGGAGATGATAGACTTGATAAAGAGCGAATGCGGCCCAGACCATTCTATTACCAGTCTTTCAACTGGTGGATTTGCCACTCCTATTTACATGGCTACCGATACCACCAGAAAGATCAATGTAAAGCTAACCTTGTATCACGCACCTGAAAAAGACTTGCTATTGAATGTTCCTATGCCAATTGGGGCTAAGTCTGGATTGCTATCTGACGGACACATGGGCATAATAAACATAGACCAGAAATGCTTTTACGAATTCTGGGTTTATGATGGCGGAAAGGCCGCAAGTGGTAATGCCATTAGTTTAGAAACAGATGGCATTTACAAAGATGGACGCTCTACAGTTGCCGCAGGCTGGAGCCAACTGCAAGGCACCATTTGGCCTAAAGAATTGCGAGATGGAGAAATTAAGCATGCTTTGAGTTTTGCCGTTCCAGTAACCAATAAGAATGGATACGTTCCACCAGCCAGCAGAAATGATGGTGCACTGGGTAATAACCAATTTGCCATTCCAGAAGGCACACTCATTAGAATTAAACCCGATGTTGACATTGATGCCCTACCCAACATTGGCGAAATAGAAAAAACAGTTTACAGAGCCATTCAGAAATACGGTATGTATTGCGGAGATACCGATGGTGCCGGAATTGCGATTAGGGCCATTGCCCTGCATTCTCTGCCTGATGATGCCTACCCAGAATCGTTTGTGGTAAACGAAAACAACAACAATTACTTCCTTAAGAATTTCCCTTTTGAGCATTTAGAAGTGCTCTACAGTGGCGAGATTACTAAGTCAGAAACCCGCCCTTATGTTAACCATGGCTGTGCTGAGTGGGAGTAAATTGGCATGTCTAAACTTCATATGACGATTCAGTCTTTTATCATTTTCTAGTTAAACACTTGATTTATAAATTTTGAGTTTTCAGTTATTTCGAAATATCTTTCAACTTTCATTAATAAAGAACCATGAAATTCTTCATTTTCACTTTTTGCTCATTATTAATAACTCGCTCTCTTGCCGCACAACATAACGACAGTTTATTATTCAAGGACTCAATAAGGCATCCTTACTACTCTCAACCACATATGTATGAGCACAATGACCAAATATTTTTAGAACTCCTTGATAGTAATGATTGCACATTTCATATTTATAACTTAAAAAATAAAACCCTATCAGACTTAAACGTGCCTAGTGGATTCCAGCGTAGTTACTACAATTCAGCCTTTCATACCTATCAGGACAAGGCCTATTATGCCGCAACCTTAAGAAACGGCCCCAAAGTAGACATTTATGTATTTGAGATAGACAGCACACACGTAACTAATTTTATACTCCCAAATAGACAATTCTACAAATCATCTTCCGGAAACAACAACTTATTTTTATACGATCAGTATTATGAACTTAGTATATTTAACTTTAAGTCAAAAAGTTTTAAAAAGGCTGACAGCCTTTCCTATATTGATGCTGTTTCTGAACAAAATGACACTGTAATTGCATTCGATCGTGGTGATGTATCCAAAATATATGGAATTGATCAGCATGGAAATAAATGGGTAATAGACAGTTTCAATAGCAGAGAGTATATTCAATTTTGGCCTAACAATGAAATTTATAACACATCATCAAATTATTTTTATTATGCAGTGGAAGACAACGCCATATACAGGACAAATAAGAAAAAGTCTAATTCAACTAAACTAATCGATCTAAAACCTGGAACTTGGCTCAGACCAAAGCGGTCTAAAAATGGCATCATTTTCTATGGTAATGCGGGAATATATCTACTGCGCGACCATTCAAACTCAACCATTCAAATTGCCGATTCATTCGATTACCCCTATGGCGCAACTTTTTTCATTAATGATCGAGTTTTTGCCTATTCATACAATGGCGATCTTACAGTATACAATTTAGATACGCGAAAATCAAAAACCACTCAAATTGGAGTAGAAGGCTCGCTGGTAAAAGGTTTTGCAAGAAACACTGCTAAGGACGAAGTTTATTTGTCGGTTATATCTGAGCTAAAGGCTGACACACCCATGGCCAACATTATAAAGGTAGATGCTAAAGGGAGAGTATTTAAAATGAACCGAAAACCTTTTAACACATGGAAGGAAGGAACTATAGATAACATTTTGCACATAAATGACAAAATTTACTATTGCTTATATAATTACCCGAAATACTCTGTTCATTTACTTTCTGACATTAACGAAACAAGACTTATCCCGGTTACTTTCAAGGTCTTTCTGGACAACAACCGGAATGGGAAAATGGATAGCTCCGAACATTATTACGCAAATCTAACCGTGCACGACTCAATAGATAACACTACCTATTATTCTGGAAGATCGAACTCATTAAATATATCCAAATACTCAGGGGCACAAAAATTCAAAGTAATTCCTGAACATCAATTAACTTACTCTACAGACACCGTAATTGATTTTAACTTAGATACTTCTATTTCAGACACTACAATCTATGTTGGTATAATTCCAGACCCAAACCACTTGGACATTGATTGTCACACCCATTTTAACAGAATTAGATGTAGCAATAAATCTAAAATCAAAATGAGTCTACAAAATTCCAGTTTTCAAAAAATATCTGGTACAATTAGCATAAAGCTTGATAGTGCGGCAACTAAACCAGTTTTCTCTGTAGCACCAGATTCATCATTTAAAACTCAACACTTCTGGAAGTTGGACTCTCTTAATATAAACGATTTACAGACTCTTAAGATAGTGTTTAATACACCAGATTTTACTAGAATGGGCGACTTTTTACACTTTAAATCAATATATGAAGGATATAGCCAAAGAAATGACACCATTCGTGAGTTATTTAATGATAGTGTAGTGGTTTCTTGTTCATATGACCCAAATGATAAAGCGGTTTGGCCCAACAGAATTAACCAAGAGTTTAAGACATTATTTAATGAACCATTAAAGTATCGAATCCGATTTCAAAACACAGGTAATGACACTGCCTATGATGTTTCAATAACCGATACTTTAAGCCCTTTGCTTGACTGGTCGAGTATTAAATTGCTAGATTATAGCCATCCAATGCTTTTAAAGCAGGAAGATTTTGGAGTTCTCGAGTTCATATTTAAAAACATTAATTTACCGGATAGCAATACTGACACAGAAGGGAGTCAGGGATATGTCTATTTTCAAGTGAACGCTAAGAACTCTGTGAAAGAAAGAGATTTAATAAAAAATACCGCCCATATTTTCTTCGATCAAAACCCACCCATAACCACAAACACCACTTTAAACTTAATGGTTAGTAAGCTAGATGTAACAGTAAACCATGAATTGCCCAATGCTGAAGATTTTTACATTTATCCAAATCCTGCAGAGAATACTGTAAACATCCAGCTAAAGAATGAAGGCTTGACAAATGTTGAAATTTACGACATGAATGGCAGCCTGCTCTACCAAGCACAACATTCTGAGACTAACATTCAAGTACCATTCGATGAAAACGCTCCAGGAATGTACCTTCTTAGGATTGAGCAAAATGACATTATCCAAACTGCTAAAATTAGCAAGCGTTGATTGGCCATAACACAAGAAACAAAAAAAAGGAGCAACCATACAGTTGCTCCTTTTCTATTTGTAATTCAGAATTAAATACTAATTATTCTGCCGATTGTTGATTTCATCGCGAATTTTGGCTGCCGTATCGTAGTCTTCGTCTTCTAAGGCTTGGTTTAACAAGTCTTCGAGTTCGTCAACCGTCATGGTCTGAAAATCTGTGCTTTCTTCTAAAGCATCTAATAATTCCTGCTCGGCATCAACCAAATCTTCTTCGTCATCTTCTTCTAAATTCTTAGAAATCTGCTCGCTTTCTTTATCGGTAAGCACAATTCCAGCTTCATCTAAAATAGCCGAAGTGGTAAAAATGCTGGCACCAAAGCGAATGGCCATGGCAATGGCGTCAGATGTGCGGGCATCTATTTTAGTAACCCCATCTGGGCCATTGGCATATAAATCGGCGTAGAAAATGCCTTCTTCTAACTTGCTAATAATTACTTCTTGAACTTCTAGTTGGTAGTTGCTCATGATCGATTTCATGAGATCGTGGGTCATTGGTCTAACCGGTTTTATCCCTTCTATTTGCACCGCAATAGATTGCGCTTCTGATGCGCCAATTACCACTGGCAGCTTTCTTTGCCCGTTTTTTTCTTCAAGAATAAGCGTATAAGATGCGGCCGTATGGCCCGAAGAGATCCCAAGTATTACCAATTCAATTTTATCCATTCCTTACCTTCTAGTCTTAGCTCAAATTTTTAACTGCGGCTACAAGTTTAGGCACAACTTCAAATGCATCACCTACTATTCCATAATCAGCAGCCTGGAAGAAAGGTGCTTCTGGATCTTTATTAATAACGCAAATGGTTTTACTAGAGCTTACACCAGCCAAATGCTGAATAGCGCCAGAAATTCCCACAGCTATATATAAGTTAGGTGAAACGGTAATTCCGGTTTGGCCAACGTGCTCACTATGTGGTCTCCAACCTACGTCAGAAACAGGCTTAGAACATGCAGTTGCTGCACCAATAAGGTCAGCCAATTCTTCTATCATACCCCAGTTTTCTGGGCCTTTTAGTCCCCTACCTGCCGAAACAACCAATTCTGCTTCTGTTAAAGGAATTTTTCCCGTTTGCTTAGCAACTTCGGTAATGTTCACTTTGCTTCCATCAACACTCGCCGAAAAATCTTCTATAGAAACATTGCCAGCAGCTTCTTCTATTTGGTAAGAATTAATGTTAAGGGTAATTACCTTCTTTTCATTTGTTAGGTTTACATAACCGTAGCCTTTGTTAGAGAATACGGTTTTCTTAACCACAAAGCCGTTGTCAGTATCTGGTAATGAAATAGCACCTGTAACAATAGAAGCATCCATTTTGGCAGCCAAACGTGGGCCCATGGCTTTGCCGTTATAAGTATTACCCAAAACAACTATGCTTGCTCCGCTAGCATCAGCCACCGCTGATAAAGCTTGAGTATAAGCACCAGCTTTAAATTGAGCAACATTGCCATTGTTTACGCTATAAACTTTGCCTAAACCATAAACACCAAGTGCTTCAATAGCGCTATTTTCTACGTTTCCAATTGAAACAGCATTTAATTCAACACCCAATTTAGAAGCTAGGTGGCGTGCGTAGGTAATAAGTTCTTTGGTTGACTTTTTAAAAGCCCCTTCCCAATTTTCAATATATACTAAAACAGACATTTAGAATAGTTTTTTCTCGTTGTGAAGAATTTCAATTAGTTGTTCGGCATTGCAAGCATCTATGTACTTGCAACCGCTTTTTTGTGCAGGTGCATCGTATTTTCCAATGGTAGTGTTTGCAGCACCAGTTGCAGGCTCAACCACGGTAATTGGTTTAGTACGAGCTTGCATTATACCGCGCATGTTAGGAATTCTTGGCTCACCTAGTTCTTTTACGGCACTAACTACAACAGGTAGCTGGGCAGTTAAAGATTCTTCGCCGCCATCAATAAATCTTTTCATTGAAGCGGTGTTACCATCAATATCTAGTTGCTGGCAGTAGCTAACTGAAGGTATTCCAAGTAGTTCACCAATCATTTCGCCAACCATTCCACCGTTGTAATCAATAGATTCTCTACCCGTAATAATGGCATCGAATTGCTCTCCACTTGTAGCAGCCACAATTTCTTTGTCTACTTGAAGTCCATCAATGGCATCGGTATTAACCCTAATGCCTTTGTCAGCACCAATGGCAAAGCACTTTCTAATTATTTGATCACCATCGGCCGGACCTACGTGTATTACCGTTAACTCAGCTCCATGATTTTCTTTAAGCTCCATGCCTTTGGCAAGTGCATGTTCATCATATGGATTAATAATGAATTTAACGCCATCGTAATTAACTGCTGAATGATCGGCAGTAAAGGCAATTTTGGTGGTAGTATCAGGTGTTTTGCTTATGCAAACCAATACTTTCATGCTATACGTATTTTTAAAGGTGGCAAAAGTAGTAAAATGACAGACCTAAATTTTGCTACAAATCATACTTAGTAATGCTTTTAAATTATTACCCCAAAAACCTATCAACTTCTATCTAATATTTCCATGTTTCATCAAATAGCATTCGAAGTTTTCCACAATTAGCCTATCAGATTTTTCATAAATCGAATTTCCCAGAAAAAAAAGTTCAAAAAAATTTTCGTGCCAAAAACAGCCAAATTTGCATCAAAACGAACATTTCAACCAAAGAGACTGCTTTCTCATTTTGAATTTATTGTTTCAATTTTGGAAATTATTCTCAAGTGTGTATATTTGTCCACGAAAACAAACTAGCAGCATAATGAAAAAGCTAACACTAACATTAGCACTAGGACTAGCCATCCTAACGCTAAGCGCACAAAACATTGGAGTAACCCTTTCTAAGGGAGTAAGCAGCATGCAGCTGCGCGACAATGCATTCAAATCATCCTTCAATCAGAGCATTTCCATTGGAGTTCTGAATGAAACACGCGTACAGCGCGGACTAAATTTTACGGCAGGACTTAATTACTACCGAATTACAACAGGCGGTAGTTTGTTGGACAAAAGCGGAGAATATGTTCCCATTGACTTTGCACTGCATTATTTGGAAGTACCATTAGGTTTTGAAAAAGACTTCTATTATTTAAGAAGAGCTGGCCGAAGAGCCTTATTCTTCAGAATTGGTGGTGGAGCAAACATTACCTACCGCGTACTAACCGAGAATTTACCTTCTAAAAGCAACGACGGACTAGGTTATGGCGGACAAGCTTTTTTGCAATGGGTTAAACCAGTTACCTGGACATGCGAATTTGGATTTGGACCAACCATAAAATACAATTCCACAGGATCGTCTATTGCGCCCAACAGCATGTTTTATGGGCTTAAGCTAGACTTAAGAGCCACACATTATTAATACCATTAAAGCCGATCAGTAATGAAAAAGACATTAATAACTATTGCCCTTTTGGCAACAGCATACCTTGGCGCAAACGCACAAAATATTGGCTTTACTTTCTCTAGAGGAGCCAGCGGAGTGTATCCAAACCATTATACTTTTAGCAAAACACATAGCCAGGGAGTAAGTTTTGGCCTAACCCACGCAGCACCGGTTAAACACGGAATTAATATTAGAACAGGAATTAATATTTCTGCGCTAGCATCAACAAGGTCTCTTACCTTGAGAAGCAAAGAAACCGTTAGAGTACCTGATATGTATTATTATGTTGATGTGCCTTTGGTATTTGAACACGCCATTAATTTAGACGGTAGCTTTAGACGAGATGAGAGCAAGCCTTCAGTAAAATTATTAGGCGGGCTAAATGCCGGATTTTTATGGAACGATAAAAAAGGCAGAGAGTTAACCGAAGTTACCGAAAGAACAAGCCCCGTAAATGCCGGCTGCACGCTTGGGGCACAATACAGCATTCCACAATCAGATAAATCGAGCTTTGCCATAGGCCCTGTAATAAAATTCATGGGCACTGGCAATCAACATTCAAAATTTGTAGGCTTCTATGCTTTGCAAATTGACTGGAAGTTTGGGTATTAAAATGAATTAAACTAAACACATACTGAAGTTACTAACGAGCCACATCCAAAATAAAGGGGGTTTATTTAGAAGAATTTGTTAGTGACTTTTCATTGGCTAGTTTTAGCCCAAGGCTCTTGGAGTGGCTCCCAAGAGCCTTTTTTATTTCTACACTTTTTTAATTCCAAAAAGAAGAATTAAATAACAATTTCAGGAAATACAGAGACACTACACCAATTATTTTAAAAATTAAATTCAACCAAAAACGAAATTTCCCTTGATTATCAGTAAATTAATTTTCTAAATTCCAAAATTGCATTTAGTTTCCCAAAAAAATATTTTGTCTAAAATTTGGAATTATAAATCTTTTTGGTAAATTTGTCTATGAAAACAAACTAACAAAAGCCATGAAAAAGTTATCATTCACATTGGCATTCGGACTAGCCATCCTTCTTGCCAACGCCCAGCAACTGGGTTTCAGTTTTTCAAGAGGAGCCACCATGGTTCATTCAAACAATGAATTTGCAGCCGCTCCTATTAACCAAGGCTATGCAGCATCTGCCTATTTGGTAAGACTTTTACCATACGACTTTAAGCTTACCTCGGGCATTCAGTTTAGCCAGTTATATACTGGCGGAGCGGTAAAAAATGCTACTAATCAACTAACCGGTATTCCAGAATCGTTCTGCTATTTTGAATTACCAGTGGTATTCGAAAAAGATTTTTACATCATTCCTAAAGAAGGAAAAAAAGCCACATTTTTAAGGTTAGGTGCAGGTTTAAGCCTGGCCTATGATCATAACAATGTGCAGCAGCAAATTGTAAGGGGTAAAGCGCCTAGCAATAGTTCAGATTTAGATTATGGTTCTCACCTTTCACTTCAATGGGTAAAACCGGTAACCTTAAAATCTGAAATTGCAATGGGTTTGCACGCCAAGTCTAACACCACCAGTTCAGACAATGCACCATTTATCTCATTTATTGGCGCAAAAATCGACTTGCGATTTATTAATTAGACAGACACAAACAAGGCAAACTAGACACTTTTCTTTCACTAAGAAAAAACAGACACATGAAAAATTTATTATTCATAATAGCAATGGTTTGTGCATGCAGCGCATCCACATTTGCGCAGAATTTAGGATTTACTTTTAGCCGTGGTGCTAGCGGGGTTTATCCCAACCACTACACTTTTAGTAAATCTCATAGCCAAGGTGTAAGCATTGGCTTAACACACGCAGCAGAAGTAAAGCATGCGCTTAACTTAAGAACAGGCCTTAACTTATCGGCACTTGCGTCAACAAGATCTATTACATTAAGAAATCATCAGGTTATAATGGTTCCAGACATGTATTACTTTTTAGATGTACCAGTTGTGCTTGAGCATACAATAAATCTTGATGGAAGCTACCAGCATGATGACAGCAAACCTTGTTTGCAACTATTGGGTGGTATTAATGCAGGTTTTTTGTGGAATGACAAAAAGGGCAGAGAGCTTTCGGAAGTGGCCATGCGCACCAGCCCCGTTAATGTTGGTTGCACTTTTGGTGCTCAATACAGCATGCCACAATCAAGCAATTCGACTTTTGCCATTGGGCCAATGATAAAGTTTATGGGCACTGGTAACCAACATTCTAAATATGTTGGCTTTTACTCGCTTCAAATTGATTGGAGATTTAATTATTAAACTAGGGTTTACGGAAAATTAACAGGACTAAATTTATTAAAGCGTATTATTTTACTAGGAGATTTTAATTTATGCTAACTAAACAATTGTGACTTTTCAATACGCTAAACTAGGCTGGCGGCAAAAGGGTGGCACCTTTTGCCGCCTTTTTTATTTTCTCAGTTTTAAATGCTTCGGAAACTGATTGTTTATTCTATTGCCAAGAGATTTACCCCAACCCAAAGGCAGCTGCTTGTAGCTAAGCAACACCTGCCCTTTTGCAACTGAAATTTGCACCGGCTCTCTCCTTAAATATGAAAGTGCTTGCTCGTAATTGAGCTCTACTGTTTCAAAATTCAATAACCATGTGCTCATGGCAAATTCATGATCTGGCACAAAATCTTTGCCTTTAAATGAACCAACTCGCACACCCAACTTCCATAACGGGAAATGAGCTTGTAACTCACCAATAATCTCAGCATACTTAATTGACAAAGCATATATGCTGCCCTTAAATTCAATTGTTTGATATGTTGGGGGAATACAGTTGGCAAATTCAACAGGAAGAGCAGCCGCTTTTCTAAACCCCTTGGTTTTTGGAGTTGAATTTCTCTCTTCACCAATTTTTCTAGCAACACACACGTACTGCCCTTCTCCGGGTGTTTTATGTAGATAGAAATAATAACCACTAAATGCACCGCCATTTGCATCGAACTCCCTTTTTTCCATATACCATTCAGGTTTAGTGGCTATTTCAACTGGCTCAAATGCTGCACTAGCAAATAAATTCTGTAGCTGTTGTTCATTTTCTGAAGGTTCGTAGGTGCAGGTTGAATAGACCAGCAATCCACCGGGTTTCAAAATCTTATCAATTGAACCTAGTATTTCTTGCTGAGCCAGCTCACAATTACGAACAAACCCCGGAGACCATTGCTCTACGGTTCTAATGTCTTTTCTAAACATGCCTTCGCCAGAACAAGGTGCATCAACTACAACCACATCGAAAACGGCACCCAACTTTTCAAAATCTGAAGCCTTGCTATTGGTAACCACTGAATTTGGCACGCCCCACCTAGCCAAATTTTCAACCAAAACTTGATTTCGTTTAATGTCTAGCTCGTTACTTACTAGCAAGCTATTTTCTGATAAATAATCAAGCAAAAGAGTCGATTTTCCGCCAGGCGCGGCGCACAAGTCAAGCACCAATAAATCTTTAGAAAAATCAATGGCATTGGCAAAAAACATTGAAGAAGAATCTTGCACATAATAGGCCCCTGCATGGTGAAACGGATCTGCCCAAAATGCTGGCCTTTCATCTACAAAACCGGCATGACTGCACCATTCAACAGGCTGGCTCAGTTCAAATGGCAACGCGCCAATTGGCTTATGCAAATTTCTTCTTACCGAAACATTGGGTTTGGCATTTACAGCCTCAACAAAAGCATCATATTCATCTTTAAAAAGATTTTTAAAATGTTGGTTGAATGCTTCATTCTCAAATAATTGAGCCTTTGCCATAATTTTTTAGATTCATTGCAACCTATTGCAATTATTTTCGATTTGGAATTGCAATGGCATTTGCAGCAATAATAATTGTAAATGCCAGTTTTATGTCATTTTTAAGCAATCAATGAAGCATTTACTAACCTGTTTTCTGCTCCTAGCAGTTACCAATCTGTGGGGACAGAAATTTACCCTGTCAGGCTACATTACCGACCAAAAATCTGGAGAAAACCTAATTGGCGCCACTATTTATGTAGATGAAATTGCCGGCGGAACTTCAGCCAACGCCTACGGATATTATAGCCTAACCATGCCTAAGGGCAAATACCTAATTCAATTTAGCTACGTGGGTTACGACAAGAAAACCTTAGAAGTAAATCTCAACGAGAACCAAGAACTAAACGTTGAATTAAAGTCGATAACCGACCTACAGGGCGTTGTTATTTCAGCCGAAACATCTGAAAAAATTCAAGACAAAACGCAAATGAGCACCGTAAAAGTGAGCATGGATAAGGTAAACTCCTTACCAGCTTTAATGGGCGAAAAAGACCTGATTAAAACCATTCAGCTTTTACCAGGCGTGCAATCAGGAACTGAAGGCGCGAGTGGTTTGTATGTGCGCGGTGGTGGCCCAGACCAAAACCTAATTTTAATTGATGGCGTGCCTGTTTACAACGCTTCTCACCTATTTGGTTTCTTCTCAGTTTTTAACGCTGATGCCATTAAGAGTGTTGAATTGGTAAAAGGTGGTTTCCCTGCCAGATATGGTGGCCGACTCTCATCAGTGCTCGATATAAGAATGAAAGAAGGCAACATGAACAAATTTGAAGTTGATGGCTCTGTAGGAGTAATAGCTTCGAAAGTGAGCATTCAGGGTCCCATTGTAAAAGACCAAACTTCGTTTATTGTTTCAGCAAGAAGAACTTATATAGACGTGCTGGCACAACCCATTATTAGGCTTGCCGGCCGCAACCAAGGAACCAACCTAAAAGCAGGCTATTTTTTCTATGATTTGAATGGAAAAATAAACCATAAGTTTTCTAACAAAAGCAGGTTGTATTTAAGTACCTATTTGGGCAACGACAAATTCTATTTTAACATCAGTAATAAGTTCATTTACGAAGGCCATGAGCATAGCAACAACATGGGTGGCGATTTAAAATGGGGAAATAACATAGCCGCTTTAAGATGGAATTACCAGATAAACCCCAAATTGTTTAGCAATACCACCATTACTTATAGCCGCTATAATTTCAACACCTTTTCAGAAACTGGTGCCGTTACCTGGACAGAAGATGAAAAGAATGAATTTTTGTATTACAACAGTTTTAGATCAGGTATAGATGACATTACTGCCAAAGTTGACTTTGACTTTGTACCCACGCCAAACCACTATATAAAATTTGGCGCAGGCGATATTTACCACACCTTCACGCCGGGTGTTCAACAAACCAAATTTGAAGTGGGCGACGGCTTAACTGATACCACAACGAGTTCGCCAAGGGTTTACGGCCACGAACTGTATGCCTACATTGAGGACGACATGAAACTAGGAACTAGGTGGAAAATTAATCCAGGTTTGTATCTCACCATGTTTCAGGTTGAAAGTTCTAGCTACCCTTCTATTCAACCGCGATTGGCCGTAAGATATTTGGCGCATAAAAACATCTCTCTTAAGGCTTCTTATGCACACATGGCGCAGTTTCTTCACTTACTTTCTAACCCAACTATTGGTTTACCAACCGATTTATGGGTTCCGGCCACCAAAAATGTTGCGCCTGAATATTCGCACCAAGTAGCGGTGGGTTATGCTCAAAACATTCTTGACAAGTTTGAACTAAGTATTGAAGGTTATTACAAAACCATGGAAAATCTTATTGAGTATAAAGATGGCGCTTCGTTCTACGGCCAAGATAAAAACTGGGAGAACAAGATTGAAATGGGCCGTGGCTGGAGCTATGGTGGCGAGTTTTTATTAGAAAAGAAACAAGGCAAATTTTCTGGCTGGATTGGTTATACCCTTAGTTGGACTGAACGCCAATTTGACAATATCAACTTTGGCGAACCATTCTTTTACCGCTACGATCGCCGACATGATATAGGTATTGCACTTACCTATAAACACAGTGAAAAATGGGACTACGGCCTGGTTTGGGTTTATGGAACAGGCAATGCCTTTACCTTGGGATTAGAAAGATATTTACCCTACAACGACCCTTATGGAGTGGGCAGTTGGTATGGTGAGTATGAACATATTGATACGCGAAACAACTTTAGAGCACCAGCCTATCATAGGTTAGATTTTGGCGCTAACAGACATTGGCAGCACAAACAAGGTAAAAGCACACTTAACATGGGTGTTTACAATGCCTACAGCCGTTTAAATCCATTCTTTATTTACTGGGGAGAATCATTCAATTTCTTTACCGGAGAATATGGTCGAGCCCTTAAGCAAATCTCCATTTTCCCTATTATTCCTAGCATTTCTTACACTTTTAACTTCGGCTAGTCATGAACAGAATCAATAGCATATTCTACATTGCCATTGTGGCACTTTTTATTAGTTGTGAAAAAGAAATTCCATTTGATGGCGAAATAAAAGAGCCCAAACTGGTAATAAATTCACTTTTCAACGATCAGGATTCTTTTACCATTCAAGTAAGCCGAAGCCTGCCAGTTATTGACAAGGCTGAGCTAAAACTCATCTCAGAAGCCAACTTACAGCTCTTTAATGAAAACAACGAGCTAATAGGAAAGTTAACTGAAACAACAACAGGCGTTTATCATCTTCCAGGATTTTTACCTGAAGCCCAAAAAAGCTATACCATCAAAGCCAGTCATGAACGATATGATGCTGTTCAGGCAACCGATAAACTTCCGGCACAACCCGTAATAGTTAAGGTTGACACGGTTTTAATTCCTTCTACTAATGAATGGGATTCGAAATTTAGAATTGAAGTAACCATTGATGACCCATCTGAAACAAGCAATTACTATATGGTTCAATTAATGAAAGCTGAAGCCAAGTGGGAAACAGTTGATACAACAGATTATTATTGGCGCCCAATTTACCTTACCACAAACGATCCGTTTACTGCCAACTTTAATAGTTCAGACAATGTTCAAGGAGAGAAATTATTATTTCAAGATGCGGGTTTTAATGGCAAAAAACATACTTATGGTTTTTCAACAGAATACTACAATGTGCTAAATAGATGGCAGGAACCAGGTTTTCCAACAGCCATACAACTAAGAGTTTACGCCATTAGCGAAGCCGTTTTTAGGTATTTTGAATCAGCTTCTAGATACGAATCTGCCAAATACGACCCATTTGCCACACCTGTTCAAGTATATTCAAATGTTGAAGGTGGCTTTGGCATTTTTGGTGGTGCGTCATCAACAGTTGCTATAATTAAAGAATAGTTGCAACCAATTGGCCGCAATTTGCATTTAACGGGCAACCAACATTCCTACTAATGAAAATCTCACTTGGAGTTTCATTCCTCATTTTAGCCTTAGCCGTGCTTGCCATTGCCTGCGACAAGTTAAATCAAGACGATTCAAACAAAACCGAATGCATTGATGAATCTAAAATTGAACGCAATGCGGCATGTTACGAAATTTACGCTCCTGTTTGTGGTTGCGATAATAAAACCTATAGCAACGATTGTTTTGCCGAAAAAGCTGGAGTAAATGAATGGACCGAAGGCGAATGCCAATAAGGAATTAAGAAACTACTTATAAAGTAAAATGCCTGTAATCAACTTTGGTTACAGGCATTTTTTATTTGAATAAATTAAAGATTTCATGTTCAGGAATTTCAGCTTCAAACCGCATGGTTTCTTTCTTTTTGGGGTGTTGAAATTCAATTCCTTTAGAAAACAAAGCGATTGATTGGTCGGCTAAGAACTGGGTTTTGCCATATTTTTTATCACCCACTATGGGGCAACCAATTTTGGCCAATTGCACCCTAATTTGGTGCATTCTACCTGTTTTTGGATTAATTTTTAGAAGTGCCTTTTCATCTTTTGCTGCCAAAACTTCAAAGTCTAAAACTGCTTTTTTGCATCCAGCAACTTTCTCATCAAAGGCCCGCATTCTGGTAGGGTTGTGCAGTTTCTTTAGGTAGTTGGTGAGTGTTCCTTTTTCGGTTTCTGGTTGGTTTTCAGTTACGGCCAAATACGTTTTTTGCAACTGCCCATTACTCTGCAAATGGTGAAAGTGCTTAGCGGCTTCGGGTGTTTTGGCAAATAGCATTAAACCGCCTGTGGTTCTGTCTAAACGTTGAATCATGTCAACAAAATGGTCTTCGCCCAAATACGTTTTAACCATTTCAAAAACACCCTCTTCCCCTTTTTGGTCTTTTTGACTTAACACGCCAAAAGGCTTATTTACAATTAGGCACCAATTGTTTTCGTAGTGTAGCCAGTTTTTCATCGGTGCAATTTTAGTGGTTTCGCGCGGGAGCGCTTACTGATAAATAATTCCGAAGCTGGAGCTTCGAAATAGTTGAACACTGAACTGTCGCCAAGCTCCAGCTTGGTGACTATTTATCACAAGGCGTTCCTACGCCGATTTAAAGCTCCAAAACTGGCAACGGCGAATGCTCATTGGCACTGCTCAATCGCCAATAATGTGGCTCATCTACAAATCCTGCTTTTACGGGATTCATTTCTATGTACTCTAATTTTTGCTGAGCCATTTCTGGTGTATAGCAATGTTTGGGCTGGTTGTCATGTATCCAGATTTGGTGGTCGCGGTCATTTCCTTTTTTATAATACCTAAATGCGTTTAAAAATCTATCTCTTCTGTTTGGTCCTTCATGCTCAATAACTGCATCTCGAAGCTTTTTGGCTGAAAAAGACTTTACACTTTTAAAAATATCGCCTAACGGCTCTTTAACTGAATTACATAAAAGATGTACATGATTCGGCATTACCACATAGCCAAAAATTTGCAGCCCTTTGTTGTCAATTCCATGTTGGATGGAATCTATCAACATGTCTTGATAGACCCTTCTAGTGAACAGCTCTTGCCAGCCAACAACAGTCATGGTGGCGAATGTTAAATCTAGCTCAGGGAATTTATAGGCTCTAGACATATTTAGGTATTTCAACCAAAAATAAGATTTCGCGCGGGAGCGCTCAATGATAATTTATTCCGAAGCTGGAGCTTCGAAATAGTAAATGGCAGTACTGTCGCCAAGCTCCAGCTTGGTGACCTACTATCATAGGGCGTTCCTACGCCTTAAATATCAAACAAAACCGCCTTCTCCAAAAGCAATTCCATGGTTTCAAAATCAGTTTGCGCGGGCATCCAATACTGCCTAACACGTTTTTGGTCTCCAGTTAATAGGCCAGAAAGTTCAGGAAACTCTTGCAACATGAGCTTGCCGTTGAGAAAGCCGATATAAGGCTTTTGGGATTTGGCATCAATATGCAAATAGCAAATGTTCTTTTTAATGCCGTACATGGGCAATTGATACTTGTACCATTCCGTTAGTGACCATTCTAGTAGAAAACCGCGCACTTCGTGCAGCATTTCTTGCATTTCGGTTGGTACTCGGTTCATCCAAGCATCTACCATTTCGGTATGATGGCTATAGGCTGGCATCTTGTTTTCGTCTTATAAATTGAAGAACAAAAAAGAGCATCGGCAATAATGTGACTATGCCTAGAAAAATCCAATGATTGCGAATCATTCTCCCTTCATTTTCAACTTCAATTTTTATATCCAGGTTAAACGGCAGGTTGATTCTCATTGAATAAGACTCATTGGATTTCAAGTTTTCTTCTATCAATTCCTGTTGTGACTTCGTTGTATCTAAACTCACTGAATCGCCTTCAATGCTTTGAACTTTAAATGTTGCTGGGATAAAATCATCTTCCGCACTGAATTGCTCCCATAATGCTCCTGTTTGAAGATGATCATCCATGCCAATAAAAAACACATCTAAAAAAGTAAGCATGAACAACCCATAAATTGAAGCAGCCAATTGCACCCAAATAAGCCATGTGAATTGTTTGACTTCAGGTTTAAACTTTAGGAACAATAGGTATAAATAGCCAATAAAGGGCAAGGCAATAAGAACTGGAATCGCTTTGCTATGATCAATTATTCTTGGATTAAAATGACTGAACTCGTTAGGAAAAATGAACAACCAAGTTACTCCAAAAATGACGGGTAAAATCAGAAATATTTTGGGGGCAATGGATTTCATTTTATACAACTTCTCCCGCTATCAAAACCTGATCAATGAGTTGGTTTCCTTCGCCAAAAGCGTAGGGCCAGTAGGCTATTGAAGGCATAGGTTTGGTTATAATTAAGTTGGCTTGCTTGCCTTTGGTAATTGAACCCACTTCGTCGCTTACTTCCATGGCAGCGGCCGCGTTAATGGTCATGGCGTTGATTGCTTCGTTGGGTGTCATTCTCAGTTTTACGCAGGCCAATGAGAGAACAAAAGCCAAATTGCCAGACGGTGTTGAACCTGGATTATAATCAGTGGCCAAGGCCAGCGGCAGGTTGGCGTTCATTAAATCGCGTGCCGGACCATAAGGAATGCTCAAAAAGAAGCTGCATGATGGCAATAAAATTGGAATGGTTGAACTGCCTTTCAAGGCTTCAATTTCTTCTTCGCCAATTACTTCTAAATGATCTACTGAAAGGGCATTGAGCTTAACCCCAATTTGCACACCGCCCGAAAGTGAGAATTGGTTTACGTGGATTTTGGGTTTCAATCCATAGCGCACTCCGGCTTCTAATATCTGGGCCGTTTCTTCCGGATTGTAATATCCACGCTCACAGAAAACATCAATATAATCGGCTAAGTTTTCTTCTGCTATTTTGGGCAGCATCTGGCTGATAATTAAATCAATATAACCTTGGTGGTTTTCTTTGAATTCGGTAGGAAAAGCATGTGCACCTAAAAAGTTGGCCTTTATAGGAATTGACGAAACGGCTTTCAAACGCTTAATTACTCGAAGCATTTTTAGTTCGGCATCTACACTCAAGCCATATCCGCTTTTTATTTCAATGGCTCCAGTGCCGGTTTTCATTACTTTTTTCAGCCTTGCCAAGGCATCATTAAATAGCTGCTCTTCTGATGTTTCTTGAAGTTTTTTGGCTGAATTGAGAATGCCTCCACCCCTAGCGGCAATCTCTTCGTAACCAAGTCCTTCTATTCGCATTACGAACTCTTCTTCGCGTGGTTTGGCAAATACAAGATGTGTATGTGGGTCGGCAAAAGTTGGCAGCACATACTTACCCGTGCAATCAATTATTTCGGCATCGTCAGGACAAATATCCATAGGACCAAAATCTACAATTTGGCCATTGTCAATTAACAGCCAGGCATTGTCAAGAGTTGGAAGGTCATTCATTTCTAGACCAAGAACTCTTTCAACGTTTTGGGGTCTTACTTGCAGAAGCGATTTTATATTGGTTAGCAGCATGCTTAAAGCTTGAAAAGAATTAGCAGCAAATAACGCCAATCAACTTACTTTGAGCCCATGGAAAGTGCATTTCTTCAAAATCTTAGAAACCAAGTAGAAAAAGCCGATGATGTTTTTATTGCACCTGATGCGCAAGTTTTTGGCAGAGTGCGGTTGGGCAAATCGTCGTCGGTTTGGTTTGGTGCCATTTTACGTGGCGACAGCGATTGGATTACCATTGGAGAAAGAACCAATATTCAAGACGGATGCATTGTGCATGTTGACCCAGGGGTGCCAGTTACCATTGGCAAAGGCTGTGTGTTAGGCCATGCCGCCATTGCACATGGCTGCACCATTGGAGACAATTCCCTAATTGGAATGCGTGCTACGGTAATGAACCGCGCCGTTATTGGCAAAAACTGTATTATCGGCTCTCATGCTTTAGTAACTGAGGGAAAAGTAATTCCCGATAATTCCATGGTTTTGGGCTCACCCGGAAAAGTGGTTAGAACCTTAACCGATGCCGAAGTAGAAGGAATTAAAAGAAACGCCGCTCATTATGTGGAGTTGGCAAAAAAGTATTTGGGGTGAATTCCGATGTTACTTAACTCTCAGAAATCTTTGATAATGTTTCATTTCGTTTCAACACAAAAGCCAAATACTTTTCTGTTAAATCTTTATGGGCATATTGGTCAGTAAAGTTGACTTCTTTAATGAATTTGCGTTTCTTGAAAGTTGCCAAATGTCCAATCATGTATTTTTCTATTAATTCGTTTCGTTTGGCGCAAGCAAGCTCAATTTCTTTGAGAAACAATTGTTCATCTTGCTCCATTGTTGAAACTCGACGTTCTAATGAAACACCACGAGCCCTTGCGATGGCGGACTGGTCTAAAATAGCCACAGTATCTTCTTTGGTACTAGCAGTTGATAATTCAGACCTGATTTCATTATATTCATCATAAGCTTCTAACGAAAGTTCAGATACCTGTTCAATATCATAACGTTTCATCTGCAAATGCTTTCGTGTATCGGCAATATGCTGCAAAACATCTGCTAATTCAGGTACCCGCTTCATAACCCAGGCCGTGTCTATATAGACTGTTCTTGCGGTAAGGCTATTTGCCAAAATGGCCAAAAAGAAAAGGGCAATTAGTTTATTGAGTTTCATATTTTTCATTCATCAGTTAAAATCACCTTGCTCACACTCAACACTCATTCCCGCTCTCATTCTCACTCTCATTCTGTTTACCTTGAGAGTACAACATAGTCCTTAATCAATGTCCTTACAAAAGCCACCCTATCACTCTGGGGTTTTATTTTCAATTTTTCTGCTACCAAGGCAATGGCTTCGGTAAGTAGTTGATCATGGGCGGCGTTTTTGAATTTTACATAGCGAGTTGCCACATCTTTTAGCAAAAGCATTTCTTGTTCGCTCAATTGCAAAACCTGCGGGTATTTGGCTTCATAGTTCGATAGATCATCAAACTTCATGAGATTATCAAGTTTAATTCTTCGGCGTTTGCCAAGCGACACGACAGTGGTATTTCCAAGCAAATCGCCTAAACGTTGATTATTTTGTGATGTGAGCATTGTTAATAATCCACAACCAGTAATGCTTCCATAAATATCAATCCATCTAAAGGTCCACCTTATTAAAAAATCGGTAAAAACGGGTTCTTTTCCATCAATTCTAATAATCTTATTGCCCATTAACAGTTTTCCGGGCGATGAACCATGTAGCACATTTTCAAAAAACAACGAATAAAATAGCACGGTTGGTGCAATGGTTAAATACCAAGCAATTTCATAATCGGCTTTGGCTTCTTCCAAAATATAAAATAAGAACAAGCATGATATAAGAATAATAAGTGCGTCTATAATACCGCCAACATACCGCGACCAAACAGGTGCCAATTCATATTGTATGGTAACATTTTGGGTGGTGGTTATTTCAATATTCTGCATATGTATTAGGGGCAAATTATTACCTTGCCAGCTGCCAAGATGAAGGAAAACGAATTTGTAAGACAAAATAACCAAAAGTGGTCAGAACTTGAAACTTCTATTGAAACCGGTGAGCGAAATCCTAAAAAAATTAGCCGCCTTTTTATTCAAATAACTGACGACCTTTCTTATGCCCGAACGTTTTACCCAAACCGTTCGGTTAGAGAATATTTAAACGGTTTGTCTAGATATCTTAATAACGATTTAGCACATAAAGAAAAGTTCTCTTTTAGCAGGGTAATCGACTTTTTTGTTACCGTTTTGCCTGCAGCCATGCATGCATCGCGTAAAAGTATGCGGCTAAGTTTTTTGGTTTTTGCGGCTTGCATGCTCTTAGGCATGCTTACAAGCTTAACCGATAAAGATTTTGCCAAAGAAATATTAGGCTGGAGTTATGTAGAAGTTACTGAAGCCAACATTAAGAAAGGCAAACCCATGGCCATTTATGAGTCGAGCACCGAATTAAAAACCTTTTTACCCATTTTATTTAACAACCTTAGAGTA
>JAGQWA010000070.1 GCA_020437725.1 Bacteroidota bacterium
ACTTTGGTAAAAGGGGTAGATGTGCTTGCGCCTGAAGGTTCTGGAGAGATTGTAGGCGGTGGAGAAAGAGAAACCGACATCAATTTGCTCATTGAAGCCATTAACAAGCACGAGTTGCCAATGAGCGAGTTTGAATGGTACCTTGACTTGCGTCGTTATGGTTCGGTTCCACACGCAGGGTTTGGCTTGGGTCTCGAGCGCTTCGTGTCGTGGATTTGTAAAATTTCGCACTTGCGAGAAGCCATTCCATTTCCGCGTTTAATGGGCAGACTTTTCCCTTAAAATGAAAGATAAAAAGGTAGTTTTTGTAATTCAGGGAGAGGGCCGTGGGCATTTCTCTCAAGCTATAACAGCCAAAGAAATTTTAGAACAGGCCGGAGCGAAAGTTTCGGCCTGTTTTATTGGGGTAAGCAAGCAAAGAAAAATTCCTGATTACGTATTCGAAAGGCTCAACATTCATACACAAAAATTTGAAAGCCCTAATTTTCTAAAAGACCGAAACAATCAAGGAATTAGGGTTGGTAAATCAGTGGTTCATCATTTACTTAGGCTTCCAAAACATGTAGCCACGGCAAGCCAGTTAGCCAACGGCATTAATAAACTAGAACCTGACTTGGTACTCAATTTTTACGAACCTTTGGTAGGATTTTCTCAGCTGTTTAAAAGAATAAATGCTCCAATAATTTGTGTTGGGCATCAATACATGAGCCTAATTAAGGGTTTTGATTTTCCAAAGGGAAGAAGATTAGAAAGACTTGCCTTGAAAACGTTGAGTCAAATTTCAAGAATAAGGGCAAAGCGCATATTAGCTCTTTCGTTTTATGAATGGAACAATTCACCCAAGCCTGAATTCGGGGTAATAGGTCCCTTAATTCGTCCACTGTTAAATGAGTACACACCAGAACCATCAGATTTTTATTTGATCTATGTTTTGAATAAGGGGTATGCTGATGAAATTCAGCGCTGGCACTCAAAAAATCAGCATATAAAGCTTGAATGCTTTTGGGATGGAGAAGACAATGATTTGTTCTATCATCACGAAAACTTGCGTTTTAATAAGCTCAACGATGTTGAATTTATAGCCAAGCTTTCAAAGGCAAAGGGGCTTATTTCAACCGCTGGTTTCGAGTCGATTTGTGAAGCCTTATTTTTTTCTAAAAAGGCAATGATGGTTCCGGTTAAAGGCCACTATGAGCAATTTTTAAATGCTTATGATGCTCAAAAGGACAATGCGGGAATACAATCGGCAGAATTTGATTTAGACAAAAGAGCTGAAATCCCAGTTGGAAATAGAACTGATTCAGAATGGCTAAAAAACGGAAACCAACAGTTTATGAATGAACTGAATCTGCTGCTAGCTTAAACTGTTTGCTTTACTTATAAATAATGGTAAGCGTTCCGTTTTTATTTCTAAACTCTTCGTCTTGCCCAAATGCAGTAATTACATAATAATAAACACCTTGAGGAACAAGGACGCCATTTATTCTACCATCCCAAACATTGTTTATGTCGGTGCTTTCATAGATTAATGTGCCCCATCGGTTAAATACTTTTAGGTCGTAGTCTTCTATTTTATAATGCTTTACAAAGAAGTATTGATTTGAATCTCCTTGAGCACCTTTAGGAATGAAAATGTTTGGCACGTGTATTTGAGAAGAACAACTATCAGCATTGTCGATAACCAATGAGATTATGTCAGAAAAGCCGCGGCAACCTTCGCTATAACCCACTACCTCGTAAGAAATTGGCTCTTCGTTTAATACCCTAATTGTAACTTCATCGCTAGAGTCTTGAAGTTCTATCCATTCATAATTATCGGCACCTGTTGCCCTTAGAATAATAGAATCTCCTTTACAGGCTTTTTCAAGGTCTGTGTCTTTTAATTCGCCATTTTCTATCACTTTAATTTCAGGTGTGGGTAGTTCAATTACTGTTACAGAAATGGCATCAGTGGTATCAGATCCGCATGGCTCAAATGTGTTACCGTAAAATCTAAATTGTACAGGTTGTACTGGAGGTAATACGGTAATTTTTTGTCCAATATTATCTCCTCCAGGGTATAAGCTCATGTCTTTTGGTAGCCATTCATAAAAATTAGCTCCTTTACCTCGAAGTGTAACTGGTTGTCCTTCGCAAATGGTGTCCTTGTCCGCAATTATTTCAAATGTTGGTCGCTCAAGTACCGAAACTTTTATTGAATCCACCACTTTGCAACCTTTTCCGTCAGTAAGTTCAACTGGGTAATAAAATATGCCAGCTTGAATGCCTTGTATCGAAGGTCGCGCTAACGAAGGGTCGTCAAGCCCAAGATCGTTTAGCCATCTATAGGTTCTTGGCTCTGGGGCGTTAACCTTCATTTCTTTTAATAAAATTTGTTCGCCAAAACAAACAAAAGTATCCGCACCGGCTACCAAAATAGGTAATTCATTTACGGTTATAGAAAGGTTGTCTTCTTTTCTACAATTGTTCTTATCAAATGCAATAAGGTTAATAGAAACTGATTTATCTAAGTCGTAAATATATGCGTCTCTAACTCTATAGTTGCTAAAGTTAACAGTAAACGTAGGGTCTGCCGATTCCCATTCATATCTATTAAAACCCGCAGTTGGCGATAAGAATATGGTGTCACCAATGCAAATTTCTTCATTGGGTCCAGCATCTAAACTAAAATCTGGATTAACTATTACCCTAACAGTATCTGTGGTTGAACAAATACCACGTGTACCGGTTACTTTATACCGTGTTGTAGTAGTTGGAGAGGCATTTGTAATACTTGTGTTGTAGCTAGATAAGCCAGGAAGAGGATCCCAAACATAACTATCAGCGCCTGTAGCAATTAAAATTGCCGACTCGCCCTTACAGATTTTGGTTGTTTGGCCAGCATCTGTTTTTGGTAATGCTCTTACATTAACCGTTATATCTTTAGAAGTGGTGCATCGGTTACCATTGTCAGCAGTTACAGTATAGGTTGTGGTTTCACTAGGAAAGGCTGTTGGGCTTTGGCTCTTATTATCATCTAGCCCCTTATTGGGTAGCCAAGTAACATTATTTGCATTAGTGGTTGCCGAAACTTGAACAGAGTCACCTTCGCAAATGGTTTGATTGCCTCCCACAGTTAATGTTGGGAAGTTATAAACTATAACTTTCATAGTGTCATAAGAAACACAGCTTCCTAGAGTTGTTTCTAAGGTATATGATGTAGTAGTGGTAGGAGTGGCTATTGGATTAGAAATGTATAGATTTGATAGGGTAGGATCGCTGTCCCATTTAAAAAATTCGCCATAGTTGCCTTGTAGTTCAGCGCTTTCACCTTTGCAGATTTCAATGTCAGCTCCAGCGTTAGCGTTAATTTTTGAACATTGATCAAAACTGAGCTCTATTCTTGGCCTAATTGAAGGGTTAGGATGATTAGCACTTGCAAATGTTAAACTACGGCCAGGTGATTCTGTTTCGAGGAGAATTTCAAAACCAAAATTGCTATCTTTATTATTATTCCAAAACCAAAAGAAATCATTTATCTTAATTTTGTAACTTTCGTTTCCTATTTTAGTTCCTGCAACCTTAATTTGACTAACTTCTGTTGTTCTTGGAATTCTGTAATTGTTTGCTGCTGGCGCTGATTCCCACCTCAAAGTATCATCGCCCCAATTTTCGGTAATTCTTCTTAAAATGAAGTTGTTCGATCCAGAAGTAGTTTTGTGAGAGTCTAAAGAATTGCCAGTAAAATTTAAGTACAAGTAGCAATTTGTAGGTCTGCATGGCGGTCGAGTTCCAGGAAAAAAATCAAATTTCAAATAGGTTCTATATGCCATTTGCTTTCCTCCGCCTAAATCATCAACCCTTATTTCAAGTTTTTCTGAACCTCGTTTTATTGTGGTGTCGCAACCATATCCAGAACAAGGTGATTCAATTCCTGCAACAACATCCACCCATTTGTGGTGAGTAGCCGGCGAAATTGTATAGTCACAGACTTGGGAGTATACGTTGGAAATATAGGCTGAGCCTAATAGCAGGAGAGATAATAAAATTTTCCTCACAAGTGCAAAATTCAAATAGCTGGACTCAAAAGTAAGATTTTGATAAAATCTCGAGAATGTTAAGTTTACAATTTGAAATTCACATATTTGATATATGGAGTGGTGGGTAATTACAAAAACAGAAAAAGGAGCTGTAATTGCAATAGTCATAATTGCAGTTATTTCGCTTGTACTAACTTATTTTATAGATTTTATTCCGATACACAACGATTTTAGCAAACTTCATGTGGCGGCAAATATTTTAGACAGTTTGCAAGGCGTTGATAATGACCGTTTAAATAGTCTTGAAAAGAAGGGAGTTTCATATAAATTTAACGGAAGCACATTAAATGTTAATGAATTGAGCCATGAAGATTGGCGCCTTATAATTGAAGACACCGTTGTAGTGAACAGATTGCTGAACTACAAAAGTGCAATTGGCGGATTTGATAACTTATTGCAGTTGAAAAAAGTTTATGGTATTGATACTAACTTCCTTAATGATTTGAATTTGAAAGGTTTATTATTATTTGATCGAATAGATTCTACGCACTTAAATAGGGCTACTATTACCTCATCTCAGGGTTCAAAAAAAATCCAAAACAAACCGACCTATCATGGTTCAAAATCTTTTGAAGAATTAGAGAAGACTGTAGTTGAATTGAATTCGGCAACTACTGAATCTATTCAAAAAATTTCGGGTATTGGTTATGTATTTTCAAAAAGAATTTTAAAATATAAAGAGTTGTTGGGTGGTTTTGTTGCAAAACAACAGCTTAAAGAAGTTTATGGAATTGATTCTTTGAAATATATCCAAATTGAAAGCCAAATTATTGTTGACACACAGCACGTTATTAAACTAAACATTAATACCAGTTCAATAGAAACCTTGTCAGCTCATCCATACATCTCCTTTAAAATGGCTCGTTTAATTTGTAATTACCGCACTCAACATGGTGAATTTAGAAGTGTAACTGATCTCAAAAATATCTACGGAATTTCTGCCACAGAGCTCAATAAGGCTATGCCTTATTTTACTGTGTCAAATAAATTCTAAGGCAACATTTATTTGTTTTAAGAAAAGGTTTTACTTTTGCAAGCCCGAAAATCAGCCCTAATGATAAGAGTTGTAGTAAAAGAAAATGAGTCTATTGACAAAGCGTTAAAAAGATTCAAAAAGAAACTAGAAAAAACTAGAGTTTTAAAGGATTACAGGTCTAGAAAATTCTTTACCAAACCTTCTGTTGAGAGAAGAAAAGAAATTTTAAAGGCAGCCTTTAAAGAAAGTAAGCAGAATGCTTAGTGAACTATTTAAGTGATTTTCTAAATTGGCTTTCCGTAGAAAAACGATATAGTTCAAATACGGTAAGCAGTTATAGAATTGATCTTGAGCAGTTTGGTCAGTATATTTCCAATGAATTTGGAAATGTTAACCCCGTTGAAATTAGCAAATTAGAAATTAAATCTTGGGTAAGGCATTTAATGCAACTAGGTTACAGCAATAGAACAGTTAACAGAAAGGTGGTAGCTACCAATAGGTATTTTACCTTTTTGCAACGTGAAGGGTACAGAACCGACCTGCCTACCGAAAGCATTTCAAAACCAAAAATTCCTAAACGATTAGCTGGATACATTGAAGAGAATGTAATGTCCGAAGTACTTAATTCAGACATTTATTCAACTCGATCAAATGCACTCATGGACAGACTTATTATAGTCCTTCTCTATGAATGTGGTTTACGAGTTTCTGAGTTAATCAATTTGAAGTGGAATGACGTTGATTTCTCAAGAAGTGAGATCAAGGTTTTGGGAAAAGGGAACAAACACCGATTTGTTCCATTGTCTTCTGGCACTTTAAATTTACTAAATGAATTTAGGCCTGGGTCGCTGAAAAAGGGTTTCCTATTTTATACAAAAAATGGAAATTGCTTGTATCCAATGTATATCAGTCGGCTTACCAAACAAGTTCTAGGAGTTCTGGCTAATATTAAAAAATGCAATCCCCATCAACTAAGGCATTCATTTGCAACGCATTTATTGAACAATGGGTCAGATATAAATTCAATAAAAGAGTTGTTGGGTCATAGTAGTTTAGCGTCTACGTCAGTATATACACACAACTCAATTAAGCGGTTACAGGATATTTACAAATCATCTCACCCAAGAAAATAATAAGGCATGAGAATAGATATAAAGTCAACAAATTTTGAGGCTACAGCAGCTCAATTAGAACTAGTTAAGAAAAAAGTTAACAAACTTGAGAAATTCTACGATCACATAATAGATTGCCTAGTATTTCTAACAAGCGACGGTCATTCAGCAAAAGGAAATGAAGAAAGCGTCGAGATAAAACTTATAGTTAAAGATTTTACACTTTTTTGTAAAGAGTCGTCTAATAGTATTGAGCAGTCTATAGATCAAGCTGTTGAAAACATGACTAGACAACTAAAGAAGTACAAGCAAAAACATGGGTAAAAAAATAATGTCATTTGGCATTTGCATTTCATGTTTGTATATCTTTGCACACCTTTTTCGAGAAGGGGTGTAAAATTTTACTGAAAACCGGGGAGATTCCAGAGTGGCCAAATGGGGCAGACTGTAAATCTGTTGGTTGATACCTTCGAAGGTTCGAATCCTTCTCTCCCCACAAAAATTACATCAATCTTAGGGTTGATGTAATTTCTTTTTTAAGCGGGAGTAGCTCAATTGGTAGAGCATCAGCCTTCCAAGCTGAGGGTTGCGGGTTCGAGTCTCGTCTTCCGCTCTTCATTGCCGACGTAGCTCAGTGGTAGAGCGCGTCCTTGGTAAGGACGAGGTCACGGGTTCAAGTCCCGTCGTTGGCTCTGAGTTTAATTTTATTAGTACAGTCATAAATTACATGAAATCATGGCAAAAGAAAAATTTGAAAGATCCAAGCCTCACTTAAATATTGGTACCTTGGGGCACGTGGATCACGGTAAAACTACTTTAACCGCGGCAATCACTAAGGTATTGGCAGATGCTGGTCTCTCAGAGGTTCGTGATTTTGACTCAATTGACAATGCTCCTGAAGAAAAAGAAAGGGGTATTACCATCAACACGTCACACGTAGAATACCAAACTGAAAACAGACACTATGCGCACGTTGACTGTCCAGGTCACGCCGACTATGTGAAAAACATGGTAACAGGTGCCGCGCAAATGGACGGAGCTATTTTGGTTGTTGCTGCAACTGATGGTCCAATGCCTCAAACTCGTGAGCACATCTTGTTAGCTCGTCAGGTAGGTGTGCCTAGCATTGTAGTTTTCATGAACAAAGTTGACCTTGTTGATGACGAGGAACTTCTAGAACTTGTTGAAATGGAAATTCGCGATTTACTTAGCTTTTATGAGTACGATGGCGATAACGCACCTGTAATTCAAGGTTCAGCACTTGGTGGTTTAAATGGCGATAGCAACTGGGTTCCTAAAATTATGGAATTGATGGCTGCTGTTGATGATTATATTGTAGAGCCTCCAAGAGCTACTGACTTGCCTTTCGCAATGCCTGTTGAAGACGTATTCTCTATTACTGGTAGAGGTACAGTTGCAACTGGTAGAATTGAAAGAGGTGTAATTAACGTAGGTGATCCAGTTGAGATTTCAGGTTTTGTTGAAAAGCCATTAATGTCAACTTGTACCGGTATCGAAATGTTTAAAAAACTTTTAGATAGAGGTGAAGCTGGTGATAATGCCGGTATTCTATTAAGAGGTATCGACAAGAACGATATTCGTAGAGGAATGGTAATTGCCAAACCAGGCTCAATTACTCCGCATACAAGATTTAAAGGCGAAATTTATGTATTGAAAAAGGAAGAAGGCGGTCGTCATACTCCATTCTTCAACAACTATAGGCCACAATTCTATTTCAGAACTACAGACGTAACTGGTATTATCCAATTACCTGAAGGAACTGAAATGTGTATGCCTGGAGATAACATTACAATTACTGTAGATCTTATCGCTCCAATTGCAATGGAAAAAGGACTTCGTTTTGCAATTAGAGAAGGTGGCCGTACAGTAGGTGCTGGTCAGGTAACCGAAATTTTAAACTAAGAAATTTTACAATATTCGGTACACGGGTGTAGCTCAGCTGGTAGAGCATTGGTCTCCAAAACCAAGGGCCGAGGGTTCGGATCCTTCCGCCCGTGCAGTTAACAAACGCTATTATACGATGAATAAGATTCTACATAATATTAGATTGTCTTTTAGAGAGCTAAGAGATCATGTTTCATGGCCAAGTTGGGATTCATTAAGAGAATCATCAATACTTGTACTTGTAGCGTCTCTAATCATTGCCATTATAGTGTTTGCAATGGATAAGGTTTTTGAGACCTTATTTGGTTTCATTTACGATTTATTCTAAGATAAAAAATTTAATGTCTGCAACAGCTCAGCATAAATGGTATACCGTTAAAACGGTGTCGGGCCAAGAAAAAAAGGCTAAGCTTTATATAGAGTCTGAATTAACACGAGAAGGATTAGACAAGTATGTGAGCCAAATACTAATTCCTCTTGAGAAAGTAATTCAGTTAAGAAAAGGAAAAAAGGTTACGGTAGAACGTAATTTTTATCCTGGGTACTTGTTTCTTGAAGCCAGCCTAAATGCAGAAGTGTTGCACGCAATAAAAGGCGTTACTGGCGTTGCTAAGTTTTTACCAGATAACGATAATCCTGTTCCACTCAGAGCTTCCGAAGTGAACAGAATTCTAGGTAAGGTAGATGAGCTTAGTGGAGTTGAGAGCGTTGAGGTTCCTTATGTTTTAGGTGAATCTGTTAAAGTAATTGATGGCCCTTTCAATGGTTTCAGTGGAATTATTGAAGACATCAATGAGGAGAAGAAAAAGCTCAAAGTAATTGTAAAAATCTTTGGCAGAAAAACTCCTTTAGAATTGAATTATATCCAAGTAGAGAAAGAATAGAAAAATGGCAAAAGAAGTTACTGGTTTCATTAAGCTCCAAATTAAAGGTGGAGCGGCCAATCCTTCTCCTCCTGTAGGCCCTGCGCTTGGTTCGAAGGGTGTTAACATTATGGAGTTTTGCAAGGCATTTAATGCCAGAACGCAAGAAAAAGCTGGTAAGGTATTACCAGTAGTAATCACGGTATTTAGTGATAAGTCGTTCGACTTTATTATTAAAACCCCACCTGTGGCTATTCAATTAAAAGAAGTAGCCAAGTTAAAAAGTGGTTCACCACAGCCAAATAGAAAGAAGGTGGCAAGCGTGTCTTGGGATCAAATTGAAGAAATTGCCAAGATAAAAGTGCCAGACTTAAATACTGAAAGAGTACACTCTGCCATGAGAATGGTTGCAGGAACTGCAAGAAGTATGGGTATAACTATTGACGGAGATGCACCTTGGGTGGCTGAAAACTAGAAATTACTTGTAAGATGAAATTAACAAAGAAAAGAAAAGAGTCGCTGTCTAAAATTGATAAAGACAAGGCTTATTCGCTACAAGAGTCGTCTCAGCTGGTAAAAGATATTACGTTAACTAAATTCGATGCTTCTGTAGATTTATCGGTTAGGTTGGGCGTAGATCCGCGCAAAGCAAACCAAATGGTTCGTGGTACTGTGAGTTTACCTCATGGTATCGGTAAATCTGTTACTGTTTTGGCTTTAGTTACTCCAGATAAAGAAGAAGAAGCAAAAGCCGCTGGCGCTGATTATGTTGGACTTGATGATTATATAAATCAAATTCAAGGAGGCTGGACCGATATTGACGTGATTATTACAATGCCTCAAATAATGCCTAAAATTGGTAGATTGGGTAGAGTATTAGGTCCAAGAGGGTTAATGCCTAATCCAAAAAGTGGAACTGTTACTGACAATATTGGTGAAGCCGTAACTCAAGTTAAAGCTGGTAAAATAGACTTTAAAGTTGATAAGTACGGAATAATCAGTTCAACCATTGGTAGGGCATCTTTTAGCGATGATAAACTATTTGAAAACGCAACAGAGCTGTTACAAACAATAAATAGATTGAAACCTTCGGCTGCAAAGGGTACATACTTTAAAAGTGTGTACATCTCAAGCACCATGAGCCCTGGTATCAAAATTGACACTAAATCCATACCAGGAATTTAGTCCACTTTTAAAAGCTTCCTAAAATGAACAGAGAGGACAAACAACAGTTAGTTCAGGATTTAGTTAACAGAATTAAAGAGAGCAACGGTAACTTCTATGTAGCCGATATAGCCGAGTTAAGCGTGAATGATACAAATACATTGCGCAAAGCTTGTAATGCTAAGGG
This sequence comes from Bacteroidota bacterium, assembly GCA_020437725.1. Taxonomy (GTDB): domain Bacteria; phylum Bacteroidota; class Bacteroidia; order CAILMK01; family JACPUW01; genus JAGQWA01. The sequence continues at coordinate 10,287 of JAGQWA010000070.1, forward strand.
AGTTCATTTACAAGTTGTAAAGAACAAACTAGTTCTTAAGGCTTTAGAACAACTCGAAATTACTGACGCTGCTTTAGTTGAATCCTTAAAAGGGCCATCAAGTTTAATGCTTGCTGAAGACATTAAGGCTCCGGTTAAACTCATTAAAGAAATGAGAAGAACCAAAAAGAAGCCATTGTTAAAAGCAGCTTACATTGAAGAGTCTTTATATGTAGGAGATGATCAACTAGACACGGTTCTTAAACTAAAATCGAAGAACGAAATTATTGGTGAAATTATCGGAATGTTACAAGCACCAGCCGGTAATGTTATTAGTGCACTTCAATCTCCTATGCGAGCACTTGCTTCCATTTTTGCAGAAGAGGGCGAAGGAAAACTAGCAGATAGAGCTAGAAAATAGTGTAACACTTTATTTAAATTATTTAGAACAACTCATTACAATTTTAAAAAAATGGCAGATTTAAAAGAACTTGCTGAAAGCCTAGTTAACATGACCGTTAAAGAGGTTAACGAACTTGCTCAAATCCTTAAAGATGAATATGGCATTGAGCCAGCTGCTGCTGCTCCTATTGCTGTTGCCGCTGCACCTGTAGATGGCGATGGTGGCGCTGCTGCCGCTGAGCAAACAGAGTTCGACGTTATTCTTAAAGCCCCAGGTGGTGCAAAACTTAACGTAGTAAAAGCAGTTAAAACAATTACAGGTCTTGGTTTAAAAGAAGCTAAAGAAATAGTTGATAGCACTCCAAAGGCTGTAAAAGAAGGCGTTTCTAAAGAAGAAGCCGAATCTATTAAAGCTCAGCTTGAAGAAGCTGGTGCTGAAGTAGAATTGAAGTAAATCGCTTCGGGCAAGTTGCCTGAAAAACAATAAGTTATAAATCTACCCGAAAGGGTAGATTTTCTGTGTTTTAGTCCCTAATTAAAAATATATCACTTTGTCAGGAGCTCAATCTCGAATTAATTTTGGCTCTCACAGCAGTGCCATCCCTTATCCTGATTTTCTTATAGTACAAGTAAAATCGTTTCAAGATGTTTAACAACTTGAAACTTCCCCAGAAAACAGGGCAGATGAAGGGCTTTATAAGGTATTCACCGAGAACT
>JAGQWA010000071.1 GCA_020437725.1 Bacteroidota bacterium
AAACTGTTTGTAAATGGATTTAGTGAGAAAAGCTGGGGAAACAATGCTGGAGAAATTGATAATGAAAGAAATAGAAAAATAACAACTCCATAACAGCACCTAAGAAAACATATAGCAGGCGATGGTTTCCGCAAGGTTCGTTATTGGTGGCTAACATTGTAACTGGTAGACATAATAATGCTCCGAAAACCGCTACATTTCATGCTTGCAAACCATAACACAGTCTCATGAATTATCACAACAAACGTTTTCGTGTATTAAAAAATTCAGAGAATGGCGAGACTTCGGCAGAGCTTATTTTCCATTATCAACAAACTGGAAACATTGTTTCTTCAGCCTATAAAGGTGGCGCAATAGTAGAAGGCCATTTGCTTGGTCTTGTTAATGAAAATGGGGTTATTAATATGGCGTATCACCAAATAAACCAACACGGAGAAATTAAAACTGGAACCTGTATTTCTACCCCCATAATTGGAGAAAATGGTAAAATTCGTCTCATTGAAAATTGGCAATGGACTTCTGGAGACAAAACCAAAGGACAGTCGATATTAGAAGAAATATAGATGCTTGAGATTAGAACCAATTGTGAAAACTGCAACAAATCACTTCCTAATAATTCAAACCAAGCCATGATTTGCTCGTACGAATGCACTTTTTGCAAAGACTGCGTAGATCGTGTTTTAATGAATGTGTGCCCCAATTGTGGCGGCGGATTTGAAAAGAGACCCACAAGGCCTAAAAAAGGGCTTATTCAATTCCCTGTATCAGATAAACGAATTTATAAGCCGGTTACTACCAACCCCTATCTTAATGCGAACCTAAATATTGACCCCAGAAAACGATAACAGCTAAGCATAGCACAAAATCATGAAGTTTTCCATTAGAGATGCCAACGTAAAAGACATTGAACAGCTTCAATTTATTCGCGGAGCAGTTCAGCAAAATATATTATCAAACCCTGAGCTTATTACTTATGAAGATTATGAAGCCTTTATCTCGCAGATTGGTAAAGGTTGGGTTGCTTTTACAGGCAAAACCATTCTAGGATTTGCTATTGCCGACATGCAGAAAGATAATGTTTGGGCCTTATTTGTTCACCCTAGGTATGAGAATAAGAGCATTGGAAAAAAGCTGCACCACACCATGCTAAATGCGTATTTCAACAGTGGCAAACAGAAAATATGGTTATCAACAGAACCAGGAACCAGGGCCGAGATTTTTTATAATAAACAGGGTTGGAAATGCACAGGTAAACTAACAAATGGAGAAATTAGGTTTGAGATGACCGCAGATGAATGGAGAAGCCAATCAAATTGAAAGGGCTTGCATATCATGAAAAACGATTGATCCCAATTAATTAAACTAAATGCATAGACTAATCACTTTTTTTCTAATACGAGTTCAGGATGTTTAAAATTCAAAAATTAAAGGAAACGCAATTTAACGTTTCTGGTCTCTGGTTTCTAGACCCTATTGGCTAATGACTATTCCTTATTCCTTATTCTCTTTATTTCCCATCTTTTCCGTAAAATAGCCATCATTAAATGGTATAACAATGAAATTACAAGTATTGGCACTGTTGCTTCTTCCTTTATCTGTTTGGGCAGATATTACCGTTTCGGGCAAGGTTACCGATGCAAAAACTGGCGAAGGCTTAATTGGAGCAACTGTGAGAGTGATGGGAACTACAATTGGGGCATTTACAGATGTTGAAGGAAATTTTACCATAAATAATGTGCCATATGGGTCTAACAAACTGGTTGTAAGCTACACCGGGTATAAGAACTTTGAATATGATCTTGAGAATGGAACAAGCAACATAGAAATTGCACTTAAACAAGCGGCCTTAGGAAAAAACCGTTTTTGGTTTGGTGGTTATTTGGCCTACAATCAATCTCTAAATAGCGAATTAGGTTATGGCTTAAAAGGTGGAGTTTCAAAAGTATTTTATACGGGATATAGGGTGCATCAAATCAACTTACTTGGTCAATTTCATTCATTTCCTTCGGCCAATTGGTATGGCCCTACTTTACAGTACAATTACTTTATATCGCGATTTGTGCCAACCGTTGGTGCCGGACTACTTTTCAATAATGTAAATGAAAATTCTTACTTGCATCTGTCACCCGAACTTGGCCTAAGATTTAAAACACCATTAATTAGAAGAATAACCGTGTTTTCGGTAGGTTATATGTATTTTCCAAAAGACAAAAACCTTAACAACCTTACCTTTTCGTTGATGTTTAAAATCTAAATAAACAATTGATTTTCCAACTTATTTCCGCGAAGAAAATCGGTTATTGTCATGCGTTTTTTTCCTTCTAATTGCAGCTCAACAATGCCTAGCCAACTATCAGCACATTTTATGTTTAAGTAGGTTTTATTATCCGTTTGGGTAGCTCCTATTTCTCCTTCATGGGCAATGTTCAATTCTAAACTTCTAAACAACTTAATGGCTTTTCCATTCCATGTAGTCCAAGCAGTTGGATATGGGCTCATTCCACGGATTAAGTTATGCACTTCATTGGCGGTTTTGTTCCAATTAACTCGGCAATCTGGTTTAAATATTTTAGGTGCGTGTATATGGTTTTCTGTATGAAGCTGTGGCACAGGTTTTACATTTCCAGCTTCCAAATCATCCATACTTTCTACCACCAAATCAGCTCCGGCAAGCATCATTCTATCATGCAATTCGCCCGCCGTTTCGTTGGGCCCTATTGGCATTTTTAGCTGTTTCAACACATCACCTGTATCAATTTCATGTTTAAGCAAAAAAGTAGTAAGGCCTGTCTCCTGCTCACCATTTATTACTGCCCAATTTATAGGTGCTGCACCACGATAATTTGGCAAAAGCGATGCATGTAAATTCATGGTGCCTTTTGGTGGCATGTTCCAAACCACTTCGGGCAACATTCTAAAAGCCACAACCACAAATAAATCTGCACCAAAACTTTTAAGCTCGTTTATAAAATCTGGGTTTTTGAGATTTTCTGGTTGAAGCGTGGGTATCTCATGTGCATCAGCACATTGCTTAACGGCAGATTGCATCATCTTTAATCCACGACCAGCTGGTTTATCTGGAGCGGTTACAACAGCCACAAGTTCATGATTGCTATTATGAATTGCTTCTAGAATTGGAACCGCAAAGTCTGGGGTTCCCATAAACACCACTTTCATTCCGCAAAAATGCTCATTTAGCTTATCTAAACCGAATTGCATACAACTATATTCGCCATTTATGACACCCAAGGCAAAACAGTGGAAACCAACCAAAGCACCCGACCCTGAATTGGTGCTAAATCTTCAACAATCTATTGGCATTAAAAAGCACCTGGCTTATTTAATGGCACAGCGCGGCATAACTACTTATCAAGAAGCCGAGCAATATTTCAATCCGAGTATAGAGCAACTTCACGACCCATTTTTAATGATGGACATGGCCAAGGCCGTTAACAGAATAATGCAAGCTATTGAAGCCAATGAGTCTATTCTTTTTTATGGTGATTATGATGTTGACGGAACCACTTCGGTAGCGCTGATGATGCTATTTTTCGGCGCGTTTTATCCCAATATCCATTTCTATGTTCCCGATAGAAAAACCGAAGGTTATGGCATTTCATTAAAGGGAATTGACTTTGCCGCTGACAATGGCTTTAGTTTAGTTGTGGCGCTTGATTGCGGAATTAAGGCAGTTGACGCAATGAATTATGCCAATGAAAAAGAACTCGATTTCATAATATGCGACCATCATAATCCTGGTGATGAATTGCCAAATGCACATGCCGTTTTAGACCCAAAACGAATTGATTGCATCTACCCCTATAAAGAATTAAGCGGCTGTGGTGTTGGCTTTAAATTACTTCAAGCCTTAAAAGTAAAAAAGAATGAATGGCCAGATCCTTTTCAGTTTATCGATTTATTGGCAGTAAGTATTGCATCTGATATTGTTCCGCTTACTGGCGAAAATAGAGTGCTTGCGTTTGAAGGATTAAGAAAATTGAATACCAAGCCAAGTGCAGGCCTAGCCACCATGATGAAACACACAGGCTTTAATGGCCCCTATACCATTAACGACGTGGTTTTTAAACTAGGACCTAGAATTAATGCTGCTGGCAGATTAAAGCATGCTCAATACGCTGTTGAGTTATTAATTGGGCAAAAAGGCATTGAAACTGAAGAGCTTTCAGCCCAAATAAATAGAATAAACCAAGACCGCCGCAATATTGAAAGAAGCATTACGGCAGAGTGTATTTCAATGTTAAGCGATTTACCTACTGAAAATAAAACCGTGGTGCTTTATGATAACGATTGGCACAAGGGCGTAATAGGTATTGTAGCCTCAAAAATTGTGGAAGAAGTGTACAAACCGGCCATTGTTCTCACCAAAACCAGCGATACTTACGCCACAGGTTCAGCTAGAAGTGTAGAAGGTTTTAATCTATACGAAGCCCTTGTAAAATGCGATTCATTTTTAGAACAATATGGCGGCCACAAAGCTGCCGCAGGAATGACCATTGCGCTAGACAAAATTGGCGAGTTTAAAAATGCTTTTGAAAAAGCCGTAACTGATTTAATTACGCCAGAACAACAAATTCCAAAATTGTACTACGATGTTGAGCTTATTCCAGCGGATATTTCAATGAGCCTGTATAAAACCATTCATAGACTTGGCCCTTTTGGACCTGATAACCACAGACCACGATTTATGCTTAGAAATGTGCATTTGCGCAACGCTCAGGCCCTTGGAAGCGATTTAAGCCATTTGCGCTTTACCGTTTTTAATGGAAAACAACAAATAAAAGGTATAGCCTTTGGCAAAGGTCAATTTATAGAAATGGCAAGTGCTGGCCACAAATTCGATTTGTGTTTTTGTTTAGAAATAAACGAATGGCAAGGTAATAGAAGTCTGCAACTAGACGTGAAAGACCTTAAACTTGCGGAAGAATGAGACTATCAGCAGAAAATCTGGTTAAAACCTATGGCAGCCGAAGAGTTGTTGACCAAGTATCAGTAAATGTAGAACAAGGCGAAATTGTTGGGTTATTAGGGCCAAACGGTGCCGGTAAAACCACCACGTTTTACATGATAGTGGGTTTTGTAAGGCCAGAACAAGGCAAAGTAATGCTCAACGACAAGGTTATTACCAAATTACCCATGTACAAGCGTGGCCAGTTAGGTATTGGTTATTTGCCACAAGAAGCATCTGTATTTAGAAAACTTACAGTTGAAGACAATTTAAAAGCTGTTTTAGAACTCACAAAGCTTTCTAAAAAAGAACAACGTCATAGAATGGAATCGCTCATAGAAGAATTTGGGCTTGAAAAAGTGCGAAAGAATCGTGGCGACCTTTTGTCGGGCGGTGAAAGAAGACGTTGTGAAATAGCACGCGCCTTGGCGGTAGGCCCGAGTTTTATTCTGCTTGATGAACCATTTGCTGGTGTTGACCCTATTGCCGTTGAAGACATTCAAAGCATAGTAGCCACTTTAAAACACAAAAACATTGGGATTCTCATTACAGACCACAATGTGCAAGAAACCTTGAGTATTACTGATAGAGCTTATCTCCTATTTGAAGGTAAAATCTTAAAATCAGGAACAGCAGAAGAATTAGCAGCTGATGAACAAGTGCGTAAAGTATATCTGGGCCAGCATTTCGAACTTAAACGTAAGGTGTTTGACCAAAATACTTCAAAGCTTTAAGGCTGTTTAATAAATCTGCCTAGGTATTGTTCAGTTTTTGTTGAAACCAACAACCAATAAACTCCTTCTTCTAAATGAGAAACATCTATTTGGTTGTTCAATGTTGATTGAATTTCGATTTCAACTACCTGACCGGAAGCATTCAAAACGGAAATGGTTTCGATTTGATCTAATCGCAAACCAGAAATAGATATGATGCCATTTGATAAGGTTGGGAAAACTTCAAGGTTTTTAGTTGTTTCTGAAATGCTAGTTGGCCAATTGCCCACTTTAAATGTGTATGATTTATATGGACATGCTGAATACTCAGAATTTCCTGTGTATGTAACATTAAAACTATCTCGAGTTTTAAAGTCATAATATTGATTCGCACCTGTTAAAGTTTGACCATCTACCTTCCAAGATGCATCATATACCAAATGGTTGGTATCGTTTAAATAAACACGGTTCTTATGGGCGTAAACGTGCAGTTTTGGAAAATAAATTGGTGATACCACCACAGTTTCGGTTATTGAGTTGGTACAACCAAAACGATTTTCTACTGTATAGGTTAACTTATGGGATCCTGCGCCAGCGCTTGAAGCATCAAAAATGAAACCTCTTCCGCCAAAATCTTGAACGCCTGCACCATTAAACTCCCAATCACGATAAGAAATTCCATCTTCAGTTTTGCTTCCACGCATAGATAATTCATCAGAAAAGCAAATGCGGTTTGCATTTCCACTTGTATTTGGCCAAGTGTGGTGTATTTCTGGGTTTGAAATTGCATTAACTTCAATATTGGCGTCATCTTTTACCATACAATTGGTACCCGGAACCGTGTATTTGTAGGTAAGTTGATATTTACCCACTCCAAATGAAGCCGGATTAAACATGCCACCTGTTAATTCTTTTCCATTGTAATACCATAAACCAGATGTGCCTTTGGGGAATGCTCTATCAAGCATAAAAGGAGACGCATTTGCGCAAACAGAATCGTATTTACCTGCCAATACTATTGGTGGTTTAATTAGCTCAATTGTATCATAAATCACCAAAGAACTATTAGCATTTGAGACTGATAGTTCAACTGTATATTTACCAATTACCGTATCACCCCACAATAAGGTAGAATCAGACGTACTTTCTTTTGTGGTTTTTCCATTAGCATCTTTAATAGTCCAGTTAAAGTTTGTAACTGGCCAATTTGACTTTGCGGTAAGTGGAATTAATTCGTTGATACAAAATATCTTGGTAGAAACTATTTCAGTTTTAAAACCAGCAGCTTTTGTGTAAAATGAAGCAAGAAGAAAGACAATAAGAGGGAATACAAGTTTCATAGTATTGAATTAATGAGTAAATAATGCTCAATATACAAGATGTTCATTTTTGAAACAAGGTTGCACCTACGCCATCAAGCTGTTCTCAAAACGATAATGACCCATCCTATCAATTTCCCTATTTTGCCGGCTATTCAAACTGAAGCAGTTTTTTGATGAAATACATTCGGGTAGGGTTTAGACTTGTAATGTTCATTCTCGTATCACTATTGGCCGCCATATTTGCCATTATTGGTCGTGGATTAGTTTTTAAGTTCACTCAAGTTTTTGTGTTCTATAAACTATAGAAAAAGATAATTCTTTTCACCCTAAACATTAAAATTGAGCAAGAAGGTGAAGTGCCAACAACTCCTGGAATTTTAATGGGCAACCACAGGTCTTATATAGACATTGCACTCACTCCTTCTAAAATTCCATTTGTAATTGTAGCTAAAAGGCAAGTGCGCAGTTGGCCTATAATTGGATGGGGCGGCCGCGCTATTGGCACCATTTGGGTGCAGCGCGAAAGCAAAGAAAGCAGGCACGAAACCCGCGAAAGCATTAAAGACCGTTTAAGTAAAGGTGGTTCAGTGCTTATTTATCCTGAAGGAACCACTTTTAAAGGACCTGGCATTCTCGATTTAAAACCCAAAATGTTCGAAACCTGCGCTGAAAATGGGTTTCCAATTCATCCATTTGCACTAGAGTATAAAGACCGAGATTTTGCTTGGATTGATGACGACCTATTCATGCCCCATTTTGTAAAACATTTTGGCAAACCAGCTGTGCATGTTAAAGTGAAATATGGCCAGATTATAACTGGAACCAATGGCGAACAACTAATGGAGAAGGTGCACGATTGGATGGACCAAACAGTGCGTGAAATGCGTGCAGATTGGGATAATGAGAACGAAGCTCAGTAACACTTAAATTACATACTCACAGAAAACAAATGCTTAGCGACGTGGATTAGTGGCTTTTTCCATTCTAATTCTATAGCCATTTCACCTGGTGTTTCCTTGTATAAATAAACGTAGCATAAAACGGTTGTAAGTATTACCAATAGTCCTAAAAAATGGGCTACCAGCCAAATCCATTTTGATTCTTTGTTGTTAGGTTGTTTCATGACTTATTCAATATTCCATTAGTTGTTCAAATCATACAATACTTTATACGCCAAACGGTTACAAAAAGTTACAATTGGTTAAAATTAATTTACCGACTCTACTGATGATACTCCCGACAGGTCGCTTTCTACCTTTGGATGACCTTTGTAACGAACATCGCATTTACCGCTCGCTTCAACATCTAAATTCTTAGACGCAAATACCTGTGCTGTAGACGCACCCGAAATTTCTAAATCAACAGAAAGTGCTGTTAAATCAAATGCTTCAAGGCTTGAAATACCCGACATTTCAGCTTTCACATAATCAGCTGTGCCAACTGCATTTAGCGAAGACGCTCCATGAATTTCGCAATAAAGTTGGTCAATCTGTCCGTGCAAATTGGCCTTTGAGTTTCCACCCACAGCCACTTTCATATATCGCTGATTAAACCCTTTAACAATTAGAACCACCTGGCCATTTATTTCTATGTTTTCTAGTTCTGGTGTACCAATTTTAATATGCGGCTTATCATCATAAAAGTCTATATCATCCACTTTAAAATTCACTTTGCCCCTGCTTCTGTCTATATCTAAACTGCCATCGTCAGCCAATTCTTCTGCTATTTGAAGTGAGTAATTTTCGTCATAAACCACTTCTACAATCAACTTGTCAAAACTGTTAAACTCTAGCCTATCAAAGTCTTTTAGACTGCTCTGACGATAGCCATTAGAACTTTTGGTGCTTGTAACTGTTCCGGCATCTTTCAATTTGCCATTTCGCATTATGAGTACCTTACCATCGTAGCCGTAATAAAATCCGGCTTGGCTGGCTGCCTTGTTATGAATATCGCCAGTGTTTTGGAACACTAATTCGCCATTTTCTGGCATTTGCAGAATAATATCTACAGTTTGATCGCGCCAAACATCTCCATCGGCAATTTTAATGTAAGGATCAATCTCAATTACAGAGTCTTCCACCGCAACATCGTAGCTAAGTCTTTCGGCTCGGTTTAGGGCCTGATCAAAATTTCTACCGCGCGCCTTTTTTACAATCACCAAATGAAACTCATTGTCCATTGATGGTTCAGTTCTAAAATACACATTGTCTTTTATATAGAAAACCCCTTCGCTCTGAAAGAATGTATTATCATTAAATCGATGATGTCGGCTAGAATGCCTAAAACTGTATGAAGTTCCGTTTACTTCAATTTTCTCTTGAAAACGCACATAATATCGGTTATCGGTAGTTGAATTAAGTGCAATCTCTTTGTCAATTGGTGCTTGGACTCTAAAATCTAAACCGTGATAAATGGCTTCGGCTGAAATGGTGAGCAAACTCACAATCCAAACAGCCAGTAACACACTAAAATAAACGCCTTTAATTAGGGTTGACTTAAACAGAATTCGCACGGCAACCATAATGATGGCAATAAGCGGAATGATGCTTAACAGAAATAGGCCAATTGAAGAAATAATGGCGTGAAAACTGTTTTCGAAAAACAAGCCAATAAAATCAGCCATGGCAAAACCAACCATTGATGCCGAAAAAAACCAGAAGAACGTTGAAATTAAACCACCAGCACAGGCAATTAGAAATATAATGGCCAAAAACTTTCCAGCAGCCTTTAAAAGCTGTGCAAGTACATCAGCTCCTGATTTAGCGATGCGTTCAATTCCGTCGCCAATATCTCTGGCTCCATTTTTTACCCTTCTGCGCGTTTCTGGGTCTTCGGCCCTGTCTTTAATACCATCTCTAATGTCTTTAAAGCTTTCTTTAATGGTTTCTTCAATGTTTGAAACATTAACTGGTCTGCCGCGCATTCTAAGCTTTTCTGCCGTGGTGCGGGCTTCTGGTATAGCAATCCAAAGAATTAGATAAGGCACCACACCAATACCAGCCGTAAAAAATGAAATAACGAATATGAGCCTAACCCAAAGTGCATCAATGCCTAAATACAATGCTAAACCAGAACAAACGCCGCCAAGTACTTTATCGTCGGGGTCTCTAAAAACCCGTTTATTGGTATCGTATATGCGCTCCTGATTGTATGACTGCTCTTTTTTGCTTCCAGCTTTTGTGTCTGAACTTTCATCGTCAAGGTCTTCGTCCATTTCAAATGGCTGTCCCATTTGGGCAATTACTTCTTCAACGTCTAATAGTTCAATCACGTTTTTATCGTCGCCCAGCCTATCGTTAAAAAGCTCAGCAATTCTAATTTCAATGTCATCAACTATTTCTCGGCCGCCTTCTTGGCTCAAGAAATGGGCTTTTATCTTATCGAGATACGCTTTTAAGGCTGGAAATGCTTCTTCAACTATATTAAAGGCCATTCCGGCAAGTGTTATACTTATTGTTTTGTTCATTTTAGTTGTTGTTTGTAGCGTGTTTTACAGCTGTTTGTAATTCTGTCCAAGTTTTTGATAACTCACTTAAAAATTGTTCTCCTTCTTTAGTGAGTAAATAGTATTTGCGCGGAGGTCCTGATTTTGATTCTTCCCATTCATACTTAAGAAGTCCAGCATTTTTCAAGCGAGTTAACAGCGGATAAAGCGTGCCTTCAACCACTATAAGCTTGGCTTCTTTAAGGCTATTGAGTATATCTGATGCATACAACCTTTCGCCATGTATAATAGAAAGAATACAGAACTCAAGAATGCCTTTTCGCATCTGGGCTTTGGTATTTTCAATATTCATTTAATTGGTCTGTTCTGTATTTGATGGTTCAAACATAGACAACTTTTAGTACTATGCAATACAAAGTACTGTGTTTTAATTTGTATTTGGTGATGGAAGGTTCTATACCAGGGTGGAAGGTTAAAGGTGAAATGTGGAAGGTTTCTTAATTGAAGATGCCTAATTAGTGTTGACCACTTTTGAAGGTTTAACAATATTATTACTGGTTATTATAATCTTTTCTTTTTTGCTTCTTTTTTCTTTTGTTGATAAGCATTGGTTTTGTGGATTTAGTTCATGTAATTGCCTAAATGCCTTTGGAGTAAGTCTATTAAGGCTTTGATGCGGTCGGTCGTTGTTATACATATCCACAGCCTTTTTAAGACATTGACACAACTCCTGGTAATTGGACGGATCGTAGTGCTTTATGTAATTTGATTTTACAGTTCTATTTATTCTTTCTGCGTGCGGATTCTCGTAAACATTTTCTGCCATGCTACTAATTATTCCTGAGTTCAACAGCTCGGCTCTAAACCCTTTGTCATAATACTGGCCGCCTCCGTCTGAGTGAAAGATGGTTTGGTTTATGCCAAATGGTTT
>JAGQWA010000072.1 GCA_020437725.1 Bacteroidota bacterium
GTTTTTACCAGTGCTTAAAAAACCATACTCTTCTATGTAAGCATATTTTACGGCAAGCGCAAAGTCTAATAGGGTAGGATTGCCGTTTAAATAATAGCGAACCGCATTTAGAAAAATTCCTGCTGTATTATGAGCATCTTTTGTAATGGCTATTCCATTGTCGGTTTTATTGTCTAAACCTTTAACAAGTCTATAAAAAGCATGACTTATTATGGTAGATCTGTGGTAAATGTCAAATGTTTCTGAATAGCCGTCTTCATTTTTTTCTCTTATATCTCTGGTATGCTTGCAGTGAAAACCCAAATCTTTTTTGCTATTAAATGCGTTGTGTGGGTCGGCAATATCTCGCATTGCATTGTTACTATAGGGGTAAGCACTTAGCGCTAAAATGCCAGTAGGGTCAATGCTTGAAAAATGGGTTTTGAGCTCACTTAATTTTTTACCATTTATGTCTTCTCTTATGGCTTCTGAGCCTATTTGCCACTTGTTGGGGTGTGTATTTAAGGTTTTGCCAGAAATAACCAAAGCCATAATATCGGCTATTGCTTCGTTTATGGCAAGGACATCGGCAGAAAGGCTTTTGTTGTTTTCAGAAATTTTGGAGTCTTTAATTATTCTGCCTAATTCGCTGCAATGCTCAACCACAGCGTGGGTATATTCATGAGCCACAATATCTAATGCGGCTCCTAATTGCTTAAATAGGTATCTGCCAGAGCCGAAAACCATAAATTGGTCAATTCCGTTGCTAAACCAAAGCGCATCATCTGAACCTGCCTGGTTGTAACCGCCTACATTAACGTATGCTTTTATAGGAACAGAGTTTATTCCATCAAAGCCACGGTGCTTAAAAATATTATTGCCATTAGCATAGTAATTAAAGCTGGTTTTCAAGTTAGACTGGCATGTAGCTGCAATTTGAAAAGCTTTGTCGTTACCATAAATTTCATTCCATCTTTCGCTTAGTGTACCAGAACTTGGCTCTTTAATTTCAAAATTATATTGCCCAAGGTTGTTTTTATTCGTTTTTCTGGCATCCCAAACCATTATGCCACCACCCGTTGGTATTTGGCTGGCCTTATGGTCAAATTCTTTGGCGCTACCATCGTACAAATAGTAGGTATTACCAATTTTATAAGTTTCAATGTTTATTTCAGTGGTAACATTTTTTCTTAAATCAAAACCTTTTACGGCTTTTACAGTTACCGGGGTGCCGTGGCAGGTTGTATTAACACGAAGAATTTCTGTGCCAGTATGCGCGGCAATAAGCACTTCCCAATTGTGGTCAAGGTCTTGAAGATAATTTACTTTCCAGCACAACATATTCAGCCCAAAATGAGAGCCAATTACCAAGGTAGCGCTTGGCTGATATATTCCAGTTTGGTTGGCATCAGCATTAATTGCACCTGCCAGTAAAATGGCTTCTTTAGCAGAGTATGTGGGCACAACAGACATTGTTGTAGGACTTATTATAGCGGAGCTATTAACCAAAAAAAGTTCATTTTTTTCGTTATAATGAACTTTAATCTGGCCGCCATAAACATCAATTCCTTGAAATTTTTGTTTAAAAATTACGTGAGTAAATTTTTTGCTTTTTTGAACGGCTAGGCACTCTAATTCTTGAGATACATTGGTCAACTTAAATTGGCCATTCAAATCATTAATAATACTTAGAGAAGTTTCAATAAAAATGTCTTTTTCAGCATTTGGTGGAATACTAGTAGAAACTGGATTTTTGAATGAAATAGCAGATGGCGATAGTTCACCCGGTTTAACGTATGCATCCATTTGGGCTATTTCTCCATCTAAGAGTAAGTCGCCTGAAATATGACTAAGATTGGCGGATTTTTCTTGATAAATGGTGGCCGTTTTGTTAATAACAGTTTGGCCTAATGTTATGCCGCTTGTAAATACAAACGCCAAACTTGATATGTATCGCCAACTACTTAACATGAACTTTAAGCTCCAATTAGAAGCTTGAACAAGGCAAGTTAACTTTAGTTTAAATCTTGCGCAAATTTTAGGTGGTCAATTCGTTGACTTACAGATTATTTGTGGTGAATTAATTTTCTAAATCGGTCTCAATTTTTTCCCAACCTTTTAAGTTTCTAAGCTTTTCTAATTGGCTAATTAGGTTGTTAATTTCTGCCGGACATTCCCAGCGGCAAACAATGTTTTTTACCTTTTCGTTTTTTCTTAGAATGAGGTTAATTGATGGCATGTCAGAAACCGAAGAATTATCATAATGGCTGCTCAGTTCGTCAAAATTCAAGTGCTCATATATTGAAAGCACTTCTGCTAGTTGGTTTTTTGAGCCTTTCTTTAACCACTCGCCAGTTTTATTGCAGAACTGTTGCCCATTAAACCACAAAATGCCGTTCTCGTAAACTTTTAGCTCATAAACGGGGCAAGTGCCAAAGCAGGGGCCTGTAATTATTTCTATAATTGGTTTTTGATTTACTGGCATGGCTTGGTGTGTTTTGCAGGCTGTAAAAGAACCTATTAAGGCCAAAACTAAAACTAGGATAGCTGAAAAAGACTTCATGATAAAAGGGATGTTACCTGTTGCGAAAATAACTTGCTTTTGGTGTTTCGGTTTATTCATTCATTTTTGTGAAAATTCAATAACAACCATTTATGGCTAAAGAAGGCGGCAAATCGAAAGGCATAGAAAAGTTTCTAAACATTATAGAAAAAGCAGGTAATGCGCTTCCGCATCCAGCTACATTATTTCTAATTTTAGCTCTGTTGGTTCTGGTTCTGTCAGGCGTACTTTCATTATTCGATTTAGAAGTAGTGCATCCTGGTACAGGAGCTGCCATAAAGCCTGAGAATTTGTTGTCAAAAGACGGCCTTCATAAAATTCTATTAAACATGGTTACCAACTTTACCGGCTTTGCGCCACTTGGAACCGTGCTTGTGGCCATGTTGGGTATTGGAATTGCTGAGAGTAGCGGGTTAATTGGCACGGGGCTTAGGTTAATGGTATTAAAGGCGCCAGAGCGATTGTTAACCTTTGTTCTAGTTTTTGCAGGTGTACTTTCAAATATGGCCAGTGAAGTTGGCTATGTGCTTTTGGTTCCACTTGGTGCAATTATTTTCTTGGCTGCGGGCAAACATCCTGTAGTTGGTATGGCCGCTGCTTTTGCTGGTGTGTCGGGTGGTTATAGCGCCAACCTAGTTATTGGAACCGTAGATCCATTGCTTTCTGAACTTTCTAACGAAGCCATGTTGGCTGCGTTTAAAGATTTACCAGAAGGCTATTTAATAGAACCAACTGCAAACTGGTACTTTATGATTGGTTCTACGTTTGTAATTTCATTAATAGGTACTTGGGTAACAGAAAAGTTGGTTGCACCCAGATTTGGAAAATATACAGGCGATGTTGAAGCCGAAGAAATTAAACCACTTTCTAGTTTAGAAAAACGCGGACTGCGCGCCGCAACCATTACTACTTTAATAATATTTGGAATAATTGCCATTGGTTTAATTCCAGAGAATGGGATTTTGAGAAATCTTGAAAAACCAGATGAGATTCTAAAGTCACCAGTTTTTAAAGGAATAGTTGCTTTCATTTTTTTAGTGGCTGGCCTTGCAGGGGTTGCTTATGGAATTGCCGCCAAAACCATAAAATCTGATGCCGATGTAATGAACGGTATGGGTAAAACCATGTCAACTATGGGTATTTATATAGTTCTCGTCTTTTTTGCCGCCCAATTTGTTAAATATTTTGAGTGGACCAACTTGGGCCTAATCACAGCGGTGAAAGGTGCTGAAGGCCTTAAATTTTTGCTAGGTCTTGAAGAGGGGCAAACAGTTAATAAACTTGATTTAATTCTCGTTGCCATTCCATTTATATTATTAGCCGCTGTAATAAACCTAATTATGGGTAGTGCCAGTGCAAAATGGGGGTTAATGGCTCCTGTATTTATTCCAATGTTTATGTTAATTGGTATTTCGCCAGAAATGACCCAAGTGGCTTATCGTATTGGAGATTCTGTTACCAATATAATCTCGCCAATGATGAGCTATTTTGCGCTGATAATTGCCTTTATGCAGCGCTATGTAAAAGACGCTGGAATTGGAACCATAATCGCCACAATGCTTCCATATTCAGTGGTGTTTTTTATTGCTTGGGTAGCTTTCCTTATCATTTGGATTCTTTTGGGAATTCCGCTAGGTCCAGATGCTGGGTTTTTTATTGATGTGCCTACAAACTAATGTCTGTGTACAAATCAGTTAGTCCTGAAAAGGCGATTAGTTTAGTTAAATCTAACCACAATGTTTGGGTACATTCTGCTGGCTGCACGCCCAGTGTATTAATTAAAGCGCTGGTTAAACGCGCTCCAGAGCTCACTAACGTAAATATTTATCAGCTACACACCGAAGGTGACGCCCCATATGCCCAGCCCGAAGTAGCTAATAGTTTTATTGTAAACGCTTTTTTTATAGGTAGTAATTGTAGGCAAGCGGTAAATGAAGGAAGGGCCAATTACATACCGGCCTTTTTGAGCGAAGTGCCAGTTTTGTTGAGACGCGAAGTAATTCCCATTGACGTTGCATTGGTGCATATTTCTCCGCCTGATAAGCTTGGCTTTTGTTCGCTTGGAATTTCGGTTGAAGCCACTTTGGCAGGTATAGAAATGGCTGAAATCGTTATAGCCCAAATTAATCCGCAAATGCCACGTACTCATGGAGATGGTATTATTCACGTAAGTAAAATAGACCATTTTGTTGAAGTGAATGAACCCATTCCGCAGGTTATTCCAAAGCCTTCATCTTACATTGAAAACCAAATTGGGCAACATTGCGCATCTCTTATAGATGATAGATCTACTCTGCAAATGGGTATTGGTGCAATTCCAAATGCAGTTCTCAAATGCCTTGGTAACCACAAAGATTTGGGTGTGCATACCGAAATGTTTTCTGACGGTCTTCTGCCTTTAATTGAAAGTGGAGTGGTTACAGGCAAATACAAACAGAAACACCCACATGCCATTGTTACAGGTTTTATAGTAGGCTCTAAAAAGCTTTATGATTTTGTAGATGATAACCCGCTGGTTAGGGTGCTTGATGTTGAATATGTAAACAAAACCAATGTAATTAGGCAAAATCCAAAAGTGGTTAGCATTAATAGTGCAATAGAAATTGACCTTACTGGGCAAGTTTGTGCAGATTCAATTGGAACCAGGTTGTATTCTGGTGTTGGTGGGCAAATGGATTTTATTCGTGGAGCATCCCTATCTGAAGGCGGAAAGCCCATAATTGCGTTGCCTTCAACCACAAAAACTGGCGAAAGCAGGTTGGTGGGTTTTTTAAGGCAAGGTGCAGGGGTTGTTACTACAAGAGCGCATGTGCATTATGTTGTAACAGAATATGGTGTGGCCAATTTATATGGAAAGCCCCTTAAGCAACGTGCAAAGGAGCTAATTGCAATAGCACACCCTCAACATAGAGAAATGCTTGAAAAACAAGCTGTTGAAAGATTTAATAAGGTGGTTTAAAGGCTGTCAAATTCATTAGATTTCCGATAAACCACCTTAAATGTATTATGAGGTTTCTAGTATTGATCTAGAAGAAAATTTATTAAGTCTGTGGTTGTTACAATCCCTTTCAACTCTCCATTATCAACTACTGGCAGTGCATGAAATTCTCTTTTTGAAAGAATTTCAGCCACTTCTTTTATGGTTGTTTCAGTCGAAACTGTTTCTGGGTTTGAAACCATTACTTGCTCAATAGAAAGCATATCGTAAATAGCTGTGTCGGTTGAATCGTCAGAAACGCCAACACTTTCAACAAAACTTATTCTTAGCAAATCGGTATAGCTAAGCATTCCAATTAAACGTGTACCAGACACTACAGGAATGTGGCGAATATTGTTTTCTTTGAACATGCGCTCAGCATCGTGCAAGTTGTTAGTGTGGTTTAAAGTAATTACTTGCTGGGTCATAATGTGCGAAACTGGTTCTCTCTTTTTCATTGTTTTTTATTTAACACCACCAAATTTTAGGCACAAGAATTTCTTAAAAGATGAGCCTAGTCATTCATAAATCAATTATTGATTTTCAACAAATTAGAGAGAAAAATAAACGTTCTACTGGCGTTTAAGAACAAATTCAACACGACGGTTTTTCTGTCGGCCTTCAGGTATTAAATTACTGGCAATTGGTTTGTTGGCACCAAAATACTCATAGGTAATTCTTTCTTTTTCAATGCCCTGGCTTTTTAGGTAATTTACTACTGCCAAGGCCCTGTTTTTACTGAGTTTAAGATTGTAGCGATCTGAACCTACATAATCTGTATGACCTATTACTTTTAGGTTTAATCGTTCATCATCAAACATCATTTCAACCAAACTATCTAAAAAGGCGTAGTTGCTATCAATAATGTCATATTTATCAAACTCAAAATAGAATCCTTCAAACGTGAATGGCTTACCACTTAGTAGCTGGGGAATAGTTAGGTCTTGGTAGAAACTTGGTGTGTTATCGCTCGGGTTTGGAATATCGTCAACAGCAATGCCGGCGCCACATTCGCTCATATTGCTGGCAGTTAGTGGCTCAAACGTAAAGTCATCAATGTAATAGTAGGCATAAGGGTTATTGCCAGTTCCAACTTTTCTTAAACCTGTTTCTTTATCAGAATTAAAGTTGCCCATGGTTATAAATTTTTCGCCACCATTTGCTAGGTAAACACCGCATATTTTTTGCCAGGTTCTTTCAGTAGCATAGTTGCCCGGCGAATTAATTATCTGGGGTGTAACCTTGTCAATAACATTGCCGTCGCGTTTTAAAATTTCCTTTAGAATTTTTCTGGCTTCGGCTGTATCAACGCCATCGGCTTTTTCCCATTGTTTTAAGTCATTTAACTCTAACTCTGGGTTTTTTTCGGTTACCAAAAATTCAAATGCATCAGTAGCAAGGCTGCTATTATCGCTTAAGGCCACATATACTGTAACCACATACCACTGTTTCTTCTTAAGTGGTTGAGAAAATTGGGCTGTAATGTATTCGCGATAATTGCCTTGGTCAAACATGTAAAGGCCTACATAGCCTTGGCCTGTTTTGGGCTTTTCAGAACCCATAATATTCTCGGGCGCACTCATAATTATACTGCAGGAGTTAAAATAGTCTGGTGTGCCACTTGCAGTTTGTTTCCAGTATTTAAGTTGGCTTAGTTCTTCGGTGTTAATGTTAGATGGACATTCAACAAAACACTCAAAACTGGGGTCTGGAACAATGTTTAATTCTGAAACTACCACGCTCTCGCAAACGCTAGAATCTATTAGTACTCTACAGGGGTCTTTTTCTCCAATTGGCGATAAGTATATATCATCTATATAATAGTAGGCTTTGCCTTGTTGGGCCATAAGCACCACTTTTTTGGTAACTGATTTTTCGTCGGGTAAAAAGTTGCCAATAGTGAGGTAAGATTCATTTCCTATTGCGGTAAATGTATCTCGAACCAATTGCCACGCGCGCTTATCGTCAAAGAACGATGTATTATCTACAAAAACCTGTGGGGTGTCTTTTATTCTACTTGTATATTCGGTTTTTACTGGTTCTTCGGTTAAAAGTGCCCCAAATGAGCTAATGGCAAACTCGCTATTTTCAGAAAGTTTTACATAAAAACTTAGCACATATTGTTCTCCGGGTAAAAGCCTGCAGCGCAATGGTGTAGTTATATATTCTCTGTAGCCACTAATGCCAATCATGTGCATTCCGGCAAAAATGGCCCCGCTTTTGGCGGTTTTTTCATCGTAATAAATTTCGGGTCTGGCCTTGGTTGGGTTGTGCCAAGTGGTTGGGTTGTTTTCTAGTAGCTTATGGCCAAAGTCGTAATCGTCGAATTTTATAAACTGTTCAAACCCACCATTGCCTACTAGGTTCTGGCTATTGGCGATTTTAGTGCCAATAAAAAAACAGAAAATTGCTATAGAAAGAAGTAGAAGTTTGTTACTTTTCATGCCTTTACCCATGCAGCAAATGCCAATCAAATGTAACGATACTTAAGTCTTAAAATGAGGAGCCAATTTCTACTTTGTTGATAAGGCTAGCTTAATGCACTTCTTTGTAGATTCGGCTTTTTAAACACAATTAAATTTGGAAATTCCACTCATAATTCTTGCGCTTGTGCTTGCGGCAATTGGTATTGCAGGTGCTGTATTGCCTATTATTCCTGGCCCACCTATTGCTTTTTTGGCTTTGGTTGCCTTGCACTATGCTGATAGTGATTATAATTTTAGCGGAACTTCTCTTCTTGTTTGGGGAGCAGTGGCCCTTATTATTACAGTGTTAGATTATGTAGTACCAATTTATGGCACTAAGAAATTTGGTGGCACTAAATGGGGTACACGTGGCAGTACAATAGGTTTATTGGTTGGAATATTTGGTGGGTGGATTTTTGGTCTCTTAGCTCCATTTGCCATAATCCTGGGTCCTTTTTTTGGGGCTGTAATTGGCGAATTAATGGGTGGAGCTGATCAAAAGGCCGCCATTAGATCAGGAGTAGGTTCGTTTCTTGGGTTTTTAACTGGGGTTTTTATGAAACTTGGATATGGCGCGGCAGTGCTAATTACCTTATTATTCAAATTGTTTTAATCTTCGCCAATTAACGGTTTAGATTCATCAACTTTTCCATTTAGAACGCCAATTCGCATGTATTGCATAACGTCTTTTTTATATAAAAACTCGTATTCGTAGTTGGTTTTATAGAATAAATTGCGATAAACCGTTCCTTCATCTTTAGTAGGGGTTCCAATTTCTTCAATCACTTCTTCTGGGGTCATGTTCATGTTAAGAGATAAGGGCAATTTGCCTTTAAAACGTTTAAAGTCAACTTCGTTTAAAATGTATTTTTCGTTAAAAAAATAAATAGACAAAATATGGCCTTTTTCACCAAGAGAAGCGGCAATGCCGTGCTCTTCCCAATTTAATTGAACAGTGGTATCTTTTTTATTTTCATAATTGGTTTGCTCTCCATAGGCTGCAAATGCTCTTATGGCGGCTTTATCAGCAAAGGTTAACCCTAATACATTAAACCAATCGGTATCGGCTTTGTTAAACGCCATTAAAACAATTCCTATTAAAACCAAACTAAGTGTGCTTCTTCTAAAACCCATAATAACTAAGTAATTGTTGTGCAATTGCACTTTCTCAACTACGAATTTTAAATCTTATAAGTTGTATTGTAATCATGGTAGTCTATCATTTTGACCTTCATTAACATTAGCATTTTGTTTTAATTGTTGAGCCAGTTATGAATTGAACCGCCTTTCTCGTTATTTCGTGCCAAATTATAGTTGCATTTTAAGGCGTTCTTTCATGAAAAAAATCCTTGTAATTCTGTTGGCAATCATTCTGCTTTTAACGGCAGCGGTGGTGATAGCTCCTTATTTTTTTAAGGACGACATTATTAATTACATTAAAAACGAGACTGTTAACGCCACCTTAGAGTTCGACGAAGACATTGAATTAACCCTGTTCTCTTCTTTTCCTGACGTAAGCTTGGGAATTAATAATGTAAAGGTTATTAATAAGGAACCATTTGTTGGCGATACTCTCATTTCATTTCAATCATTTAAAACAACTATTGATTTATGGAGTGCCATAAAAGGCGATTACATTGTAAAATCAGTTGATTTAATAAAGCCTGTTATAAATGTTCAAGTTAAAAAAGATGGTTCTGCCAACTACGACATTGCCCTAGAATCTGATAAAGAACCAACTGATGAAGCTCCAGAAGAAGAGTCAACCAGCGAAGACAGTTATAAACTTCAACTTGAGCATCTTTCAATACAAGATGCCAATATAATCTACAACGACTCTAGCCTGGCAACTTTTGCAGAATTAAACGGATTCAATTTTTCAATGAACGGTGTTTTTGATCCAGAAGAAATGGACATAAATACCCTCCTTCAAATAGCCAAAACCACCGTTGCATATGATGGTGTTACCTATCTAAACAAGGCAGAAACCAACTTTAAAGCTGGATACGAGATTAGATTAGACAAAGATGAATACGTTATAAAAGAAAATGAACTAGCCATAAACAAGGTGCTTTTGTCTTTTGATGGCACAGTAGCCATGCCAACTGATGATGTTGACATGGACTTGACTTTCGGTTTGAAAAGAACTGCATTTAAAGACCTGCTATCTCTTGTTCCGGCAGTTTATGCAAAAGACTTTGAAGGCCTTTCTGCAAGTGGCGATTTTGATTTTAATGGCATGCTAAAAGGGAAATATACTGACACCAGTTACCCCATTTATAACGTAGATTTTGGAATTAAAGACGGTGCCTTTAAGTATCCTGATATGCCTACCGCGCTTAACAATGTGCAGTTGACTACAAAGGTTTACAGCAAAGAAGAAGGCGATCTTGATAAAATGGTTGTTGATGTATCAAAACTTAGTTTTAAGCTAGATGAAGAGCCGTTTGTTGCAAGTGCTTTTGCCACTAATCTTATCACCGACCCAGATATGGCGGCCAACCTAAAAGGCAAAATTGACCTTGGGCGTGTGCAGGGCTTAATAGACCTTGAAGGAACCAACATGGCCGGTGTCGTTGATGCAGATGTTTCTGTGAAAGGAAGATTAAGCGCCATTGACCAAGAACGTTACGAAGATTTTAAGGCTGAAGGGTTTATTGGTATGCAAAACGTAGTATATGTCGATGTTGAACTTCCGGTAAAAATGGAAATAAGTAAAGGCCGATTAGAGTTTAATCCGGCAAATGCTGCCATTCCGTTTTTCGACATGAAAATGGGTGAGTCTGACCTTTCTATGAATGGAGAAGTTTCTAATTACATGGCATATGTAATGCGAGATGATACTTTGAATGGCTCGTTGAATCTCGTTTCTAACTTTCTTACCATAGACCCATGGATGGAAGACGAAGAAGAATCATCAACCGAAGAAACTGCATCAAGTGAAGATGGTGCAGAAACAACTGGTGAAAGTGCTGATGAGCCTGTTGTGGCTATTCCAGGTAATATTAATTTCATAGTTAAATCTAACCTAGCCAAGGTGGTTTACGACACGTATGTTTTTGACGATTTTGTTGGAAACATAACCATGGCAAATGAGCGAATGACATTTGATGAAATTTCACTCAAAATGCTTGCTGGCCAAGTAATTATGAATGGTTTTTACGATACCAAAAATATCAATCATCCAAAGTCATCTTTTGCATTTAACATGAAAGGCGTTTCTATTCCTGGCATGGCAACCACGTTTAATACGGTTGAACAACTTATGCCAATTGCATCAAAAATGGAAGGCAATGTTGACGGTCGTTTGGCTTTTAATTCTGAACTCGATAATGAGTATTTTCCTGTTTATAGCTCGCTATATGGCGATGGAAAATTAGAAATTGAC
>JAGQWA010000073.1 GCA_020437725.1 Bacteroidota bacterium
TGAAGCTTGTTCAATTACTAATGGAATAAAGAACGAGCCCGCCCCAATTAAAACACCCATAAAAATGATCATTGCCAAAAGTGTGGCAGCCCAGCGTGGGAGCGATTTGCCCTTATAACCTGTATAATCTAAAAAATTTACCAAGGGGGTTAGCACAAACCAAATGCCTGCGGCAATTAAAAGATAGGCCACAATATCGCTAAAAAACCACGCGGTAAAGCCAAACAGCACCAAAGTGGCAATTAAAATGATTCTATTTGTGAGCAGCGTAAAGTTCATTATTCGTAGTCGAAAACACGCGATGAAAGTAAAACCGAATTTCCAAAGGCCTCAACATCTATATGGGTTGGTTGGTCTTGGTTATCGAAATAAGTTAGCAGATTTTCGGTAGCTATATTACCTACTAATTCGTCTTTTGCAAAAGGGCAGCCACCATAGCCTTTTATGGCAGAGTCAAATCTTCTGCAACCACTTTTATAGGCCGCATCTACTTTTTCTCGCCATTTATTAGGTCTTGAATGAAAATGTGCTCCAAATTCAATTGAAGGGTAATTCTTAATTAATTGGTCAAAAATGTAAGTAATATCAGCTGGTTGAGCGGCGCCAATGGTGTCGGCCAGCGATAAAATAGAAACGCCAATTGAGTGAAATTTCTCGGTCCATTCTTCAATTAAACCAACACTCCATTCATCGCCATAGGGGTTTCCAAACCCCATTGAAAGATAAACTACCATTTGCTGGTTATTGCTTCGTGCAAGGTTGGTTATCTCTTGCACATCTTGCCAGGCATGCTCAATGCCACGCTTTGTGTTTCGCTGCTGAAAGGTTTCAGAAATAGAAAATGGATAGCCCAAATAGTTTATTTCAGGAAACTTTCCGGCATCGGTAGCGCCCCGTTGGTTGGCAACAATGGCCAATAGTCTTGATGCTGTAGCATCTAAATCTAAATTGGCAAGCACCTGAGCCGTATCTCTTAACTGTGGAATGGCTTTAGGAGAAACAAAACTCCCAAAGTCAACCGTATCGAAGCCCACTTTGAGCAGACTATTGATATAGGCTGTTTTTAATTCTGTAGGAATAAACTCATGTATGCCTTGCATGGCATCGCGCGGACATTCAACTATTTTTAGTGCTTCTAACATTGGGCTGCGAATTTCAATAAAATTCACATCACAATTGGCAACCAATTGGTTTTACTAAAATTGCGGCCACATGGTGCAAAAAATATTGCTTACTCGGTTTAGTTCTATTGGCGATATAATTATCACCACACCCATAATTAGGGCTTTTTCAAAGGCTTACCCTAATGCCCAAATTCACTTTGCTACAAAACGCAATTATGCTGAGCTAGTTCAACACAACCCTCATATACATCATCTGCATTTGCTTTATAATGATTTTGATGATTTGGTATCGCAATTAACGCAGCATGAATTCGACCTGTTTATTGATTTACACAAAAACCTACGCACAAGTCTACTTAAGAGAAAACTTAAATTCAAAAAATACTTTACCTACAAAAAAGGCAATTTTAAAAAGTCGCTTCTTGTTCAACTGCATATTAATACGCTAAATGCAAAGCACAATTTAACTCGCTATTTCGAAGCGTTTTCAGATTTAGGAATTAAAGATGATGGTATGGGATACGATTTTTATTTCCCGAAGGCATTTTCCTTTAAAGGTGAAAAGGCATCTACCCTACCAGATAAATATTTAGTATTTGCTTTAGGAGGAAAGCAATTCACCAAAAAGCTGCCTGTTGAGCAGATAATTTCAGTTGTGAAAAGTTTTAACATGCCTGTTGTATTAATTGGTGGAAATGACGAGAAAGAAGAAGCTATGAAAATTTCAAGTGCTTGCCAAAACACCCTTAATTTAGTTGGAGTGCTTTCGCTTATTGAATCTGCCCATGTTATAAAAATGGCAAACAAAGTGGTTAGTCATGATACGGGTATGATGCATTTAGCTTGTGCCTTAGACAAGTCAATTGCATCAATTTGGGGAAATACTGTAATTGATTTTGGCTTTGCGCCATTGCACAAAAAACACTCTTCAACTAATAATTTGATTATTGAGAACAACCAAATAGGTTGCAGACCTTGCTCCCGACATGGCAAAAAAAAATGCCCAAAAGGGCATTTTAAGTGTATGTTAGAATTGGATTTTAATCCGCTTATTACATGGGCTAATCAACTGTAGCGTTTATTCCCCTTTCAATGAATTTATTGCAAAGTGCCCTTAGTTTACTGTATGGACCATTCTTTACCTTGGCTTTACCTTTGTAATGAACTAGCACTGTAAGCTGCTCTGCCTGATACTGAGAGTGGCCACAAATGTCAATTAGACTTTTAATTACCCAATCAAAAGTGTTTACATCATCATTATGAACCACCAACGTATTTTCTAACAGATCTTTAAGCGAAATGTCTTCCAATATTTCTTCCTGAATTTCAGGATTGGTATTAAATGCAGAATTCATTTTTTAGTTACTCTTTGAAAAATTTACCCGGTTTTCAGTTCCATTCAGCAGTCTGTTTATGTTTTTACTATGCGTAATGCAAACCACCAATGGCACTATTAGCGAAAATACAATCATTAAATCTTGCTGAAAATTATGCACCACAATTATCTGAACCGGGTACATAATTGAAGTAATGATTGAAGCCAATGAAACATATTTGGTTAAGAAGAAAACCGCAGTAAAAATGGCTACTGATACAAAAGCCGACTCAGGATGTGCGCCTATTAAGACGCCGAAAAATGTGGCAACGCCTTTTCCGCCTTTAAACCCAGCAAAAATTGGAAATAGATGACCAATTACAGCGGCTAAACCAAAAACAAGAGCCATTTCAATTCGATCTAAGCCGTGGTTAGAAAGTACGTCTAAGAACGAAAGCCTGGCGGCAAAAATGCCTTTGGCAATATCTAACATTAGTACCGGAACACCCAATTGCCAACCTAAAACCCTAAAAACGTTTGTTGCACCCGCATTTCCACTTCCAAAACCGCGAACATCTATTCCCTTTAACCATTTACCTAGCGCAACCGCCGATGGAAATGAGCCAAGTAAATATGCTAATATGCCTGCTATAAAAATGTACATTTCTGTTGTTTTCGTTATCTAATAATCTTTTGTCGTGTTTCGAGTATAGTAAACTCATCAGATAATTTCATAGAATATTCCCCTTCAATATCCTTTAATTTACTTGATGTTGCTCGCTTAATATATTCAGCATCTGACCCTGCAAATTGTAAAATATTATCGTCAAAGTTAAAAAGATACCAGTTTCCAGCATTTGACTCTATGTAAATGCTCACAGAATCGTGCTCAAAACGCTTAGAAAGCACAATTCTAGCATTTAGCCATTTGTTTACTTGCGCATTTCCAACATTACCTAAGGCTACTTTGCCCACATTCATAAATGCTTTTGATGCGGTATCCCACTTTAATGTCATTTCTGAGAAATGGAAAATGGGCTTGTACTCTTTGCTAGTGAGAATAGTACCGTTATTAACAATGCTATTTATGGCACGTTGCACGTCGCGGTCTTTATCAAAAGGTCGAGCAGCGGCAGCAATTATAAAGTCCTTATCGTTAAGCACATCTTCAGCAAAATAGCCATAGTTAATCATGCTATCGCCCATAATTTTTAAGCCATCTTCTAAAAATGGGAAGTTTACACCTCCTGTAGCTTTAATATCAGTTTTTCCGCTCTTAAAGTCGTGGCTGAATAAGGCCGACAGTGATAATTTAAAATTATCCCATTCATAGTTGAAACCTATTGGCCCTTCACCAAAAAGTGAGCTATCGAGCACGCAAAATTTCCACTGTGGGTCTCTTATGTCTTCTTCAAATATTTTACGTTCTGGGGCTATTATGAAAGTTGACGAATCAGCAACATAATACAAATAGCCCTTGGCTGCGTAAATTGGCCAATCGTCGGGGTTGGCCATTTTGCCCAAAAATCTATGGTATATCTGATTAGTTCTTGTATTCATAAACATGCCCGAATACAAGGCTTCGCCATACACATTCTTCGGTTCGCTCATGTCTAAATAAAGCGAATCAAATGCTACAAGGCCTTCGTATCTCAGTCGTTCTGTAGAAAGCTCGTCTTCAAAAGGATGTTCTATGGCCAATTCTCCTTTAAATTCTAGTGGTTTTCTAACGCTTAAGAAAGTAATGTCTCCTTTATAACGCATTCTTGGACCAAAGTAGAAATTGGCAGAGTCTGGAATTTTGCCAGTTCCAACAGTAGTAAAACTGTCGGTAGTGTAAATGTTATCCATATGAATTTGCCATAGCTTACCGTCTTTATCGGTGTATTGGTAATCACCAAAAGCTGAGAGTTTTTTGCTGCTAAAAATGTTTACTTCAGCATTTTTTATGTGGTGGTATTCATTGTCTTTAGTGGCTACTATTTCTGCATTATTTAGCATTGGCAAGCCACCATCTTCGCCAATGGTAATTGATGAATCTGGCCTTACCTGCGCATCGGCCACTGTAATGTATTTTATGTTATAAACTTCTATAGAATAGGTTTCGAGACTAAGCTTGGCTTCTTGCGGTGTAAAAGTGAGCGAGTCGTAATTAGGATTGGTTGACACAAAGAAGTAGTCAATATCTTCTTGGTTGCTTTGGTCGGGCTCTAGGTAGAGCATTTTTTCATTATAGTCCCAACGATATTTAGGCACATTGGTAGAATACTGGTTAATGGGCAGGTTGGTAAAAATTGAATCTGATTTTGATTTTCCTATAAGAACCTGTTTATCAAAATCAATAGAAACTTCAGAGCTTTCGTTAGTAAGAACGGTTCTAACATTCTCAAGATCATTCAATTTAAAATAACTTGAATCTGCTAGCAGTTTTCTATTCTTAAAATCGAAATAATCTGACGAAACTATTGAGTGTTTATAATTGAATTCACCGTTACCAAACATGTTTTCTTTGGTAAAAATGAGTGCTCCTTTTAGGAAACTCTCTTTCTCGTACATGTTTATAAATGACAGTGAATCAATTGCGGCAATTTTCATGGTGTCTTGATATGGCGACCATGTTACTGTTGCTTTTTCAGAAGTTACATCAGGAAATTTCTTTTTTGGATGATCCTTCATGATGAAAGTGGTGTTGAGCGCAATCATTGAATCTGGGAAGAAGAGCATTTCAGCCGATTGCACATCAGAACCATTAAAAGTAAAATTCCCTTCGCCCCTTAAACCGCGATTCGAAAGGTCTATTTTCATAAAACATTGGCCCTTGCCTTTGTAAAGTGGATAACCTTGATCTGGCGTGTATTTTTGGAAACCCAGAGAAAAGTCCGGTTGCAAGCTCAACTCGTGGTCGAATGTTGGCAGAATATCGGCTGATTTAAATGTTCCCAAAAGAACAATTCCCTTTAGGGCAAAATTGTCTAAGCTGTCAACCACAAAGGGTTTCAAACTAAAGTTAAATCGCTCTCTATCGTAAACACCGCCATAAACACTGGCATAGTCGTAGTAAACGTAGGCTTCTTTAGTACAGTCGAAAATGGGATATGCAGGCGCTGGTTTCTTACCCGATTTATTATCTGGTTTATCAATTTTTAAAACTCCCGTAACATCTTGAATAACCGTGTTCACTTTTCTCAAACGGTTTTCAAGCCTTTTGTCAGGAAAGTTGAACATCATAGAATCGGTTGCATTTAAATTAATGGTAAAATCTTCATAGTTAAAGTTGAAATCGTTACCAAAAAATTCGAACCTACCTGCTTTTACATAGCCATTAAACGCCATATCACGGTTTTTCTTTAAGGTTACGGTTTGCTCATAAGGGAATATTTCAACCGATTGAGAATCACTCAACTTTACCCTTTTAATGCCATATATTTCAAGATCGAAATTATCTAGATTTAGTTTAGAATTGCTTTTGCCTTTAGCTCTAGAAACCAACTGAATTACATCATAATCTATTTGTTTGCGCCATGCGGCCAGGTAGTCAAAGAGTTTGTCTTGCACAACAATTCTTTTTTGCGAAACGTGATAAGTAATAAAGCCTTCAGAATGCAGTTTGGCTAAAAGCGGCTGCAGCAAGGCAATGTCTTTAGAGTTAAAATGGCTAAGCACATCATCTTCAGTTAAATCTCTACCATAAGATTGCACCAACTGCTCCATTCGTTCTAAAGGCTGGTAACTTAGTGCTCCACGCACGGCATCGAACCTTCTTTGGCTAAAATAGTTCGACGATTCAAAAAATGCCAAACCTTCGGGATCATAAGCAGACTTCACTTCCATAAAGTTGCTATCCATTTGCCATTCAATCTTGTCAACATACATGTCAACTGAATGGTAAGAGTTAAACATTGGGCTTTTAACCTTGGTTTCTGGGTTAATTCCTAATTCTACCAAACGTGTGTCACGAGTAATTTTACAGTAATAACCAGGATGATAAATTGAATCGAAATCTTTATCAATGGTAACCGCTGCCAGTTGAGATCTTACCACCAAAGGGGTAATGGTAAAGGCGTCAGCTTCAAGTTTAATAAAGCGTTTTCCATCTCGTTTAATCCACAAAACTGCTTTTGTGCTATCAGTTCCAGAACCTAAAATGCTTCGGCCAGCCATTCCAAAACCGCCTTCATATTCGAGGTAATCTTCAATATTATTGAGCTTAAAGGTGCTTGCATATGATCTAAATTCAGGAAACGGCCCGTCTGCGCCATTGTTGTGAATTCTGTCTTTCAATCGGCCTTGAACT
Source organism: Bacteroidota bacterium (assembly GCA_020437725.1). GTDB lineage: Bacteria > Bacteroidota > Bacteroidia > CAILMK01 > JACPUW01 > JAGQWA01. The sequence continues at coordinate 6,734 of JAGQWA010000073.1, forward strand.
GGCTTATCTAGCTCGCTGGTGTTGTAAAAAGTTACAGAATCGGCCTTGTATTCAATTAGCTTCATGTCTATTCTGTAATTATTTAATTCTGCATAAACATTGCTTGGATCAAGATCTGTTCTCAGCCAATCTACAACTCCGCCTTTACCAACCCAGAGTTTTTTAAATATGTAAAATTTTCCGTCAGTTCCGTTAATGGATAAACTGTCAGCTCCACCATCTAATTGCAGTTTTATGCCATTAACCGCCACAAAAGGCTCTTTGGCCATTCCTAAATCATAGCCCAAAAAATCACCTTTCCAACTATTGCCAGATTTGGCACCTGTAAAACAATGGCACTCATTAATATCAACAATAAATTTATAATACTTCTGAAGGTCTGTTTTTGAAGTTTTTGTCGCAATAAGTGTGTCGCTCACTTGGCAGAAATCTATGAGTGTACCTTCATCAATATTATTTGCGGCAAATGAGTTTATTGCTTCTAGAAATTGTAAAAAGTCTGGTACTTGCTTAAACCGCTTTTTAATCATTACATCAGCTGAATACATAATTGCTTCTTCAGCTCCTGAGCCCAGATTTCCAGCGTCCCAATTTTCTTTAAAGGTGGTAAATTCCGTTTTTAGTGGCTTGTTCTTATAAGAAAGAATAAACTCTTCAAACTCCTGCATAAAAGCATCAGGCAATTGCGAAAATTATTTTGGTGCTTGCGCTCTAAGTGTTGCGGCACACAATACAAGAATTAATAAGCTTAGTAAAGTTCTTACCATAACAGGTTAGTTGTTGTGTCTAAAGGTTAGTTGGCTCCAATTGTCTTTTTCGCCCGTGCTGATAATGTTAAAGTTGAATTGCTTGGCTTTTTCAATTAAATCTTCGTTGTCGATAGTAAAAAAGCCGCTACAAAGCAATAAGCCTTCTGGTTCTAAAAGCTTGGCGTAACTTTCAAAACGCTCTAGGTTTACATTCTTAGTAACATTGGCTAACAGCACGTTGAAACAAGTTTTTGGTGCAGCATCAATATCACCCAAAATGGGTTCTATTTCTGTGCAGCTATTCAACTCAAAATTGGTTTGCATGTTGTGAATACAATTCAAATCATTGTCAATGGCTTCTACCAAACTAGCGCCCATTTGTTTGGCCAAAATAGCTAAAACACCTGTTCCTGCGCCAAAATCGAGCACTTTGGCATTTTTTATTTGCAATTGCAGCATGTTTTTGGCCATTAAATATGTGGTAGGATGATGCCCCGTGCCAAATGCCATTTTGGGTTGAATAACGATTTTGTATTCAACTTCTGGAAATTGATGATGTGGCGCTCCAATAAAAACCTGGTTGCCAACTACAACTGGTTCAAAACTATCTTCCCAGGTTTTGTTCCAGTCGGTGTTTTCAATTTCTTTTCTAATAAAAGTTATGTTTTGTTGTATAATGTAATGCTGAGCCATTTCGTCATCAATGTTCTCAACTTCAACATCTGCGTAACCAATTAATTCATTTGGATTTTCTGAAAACCCAAAGAACTGGTCGCTAAGAAGAGCTACCAGAATCTCAGATTGCTCTTTTGTTACCGAAAAGGTGAATTGTGCTATGTTCACAGCAGCAATTTAGCACATAGCTTCAACTATGGCTTTAAAGTCATCCACTACTAATGATGCTCCACCTACCAAAGCGCCGTCAATGTTTTTACACGCAAACAGTTCTGAAGCGTTTGCGGGCTTTACACTGCCGCCATAAAGTATTGAAATTGAATGGCTTATTTTGGCCGAGTAAAGCTGTTCTATGGTTTTTCGAATGAAGGCGTGCATTTCTTCGGCTTGCGCTGGAGTAGCTGTAACACCTGTACCAATTGCCCAAACAGGTTCGTAGGCTATAACCACATTTTGCATTTGCTCAATCGATACTCCTTTCAAACCTTCTACCAATTGCGCTTTTACCACGTTAAAATGGTTGCTGGCTTGGCGTTCTTCCAATTTTTCGCCGCAGCAATAAAAAGGTATTAAGTTATGGTTTAAAGCTGACTGCATTTTTTGGCTTAAAAGGTGGTTGCTTTCATTAAAGTACTCTCTTCTTTCAGAGTGCCCAATTAAGGTAGCCTTGCCTTCTATTGATGCAACCATGGCAGCAGAAATTTCGCCAGTAAAAGCACCTTCGTTTTCTTGATGAATGTTTTGCGCCCCACTCTTAATTGCACTACCAACCAGCTGTTGTTGAACACTTTGCAAACTAATTGTGGTTGGAAAAACAAATACTTGAAGGTTTGACGGCAAGTTGGTAATTGCATAAACCAAGCTTTTGGCAAATTCAGCCGACTCGGCAGGCGATTTATACATTTTCCAGTTTCCGGCAACTATTTTATTTCTCATTTAAAGATTCTTTATCTAGTCTCTTTGGTTAGTTCAAAAACACATTTTAGCACGTCTATTCCCTTTTGGTCAAGTGTAATGTTTCGTCTTTCCATTACAGCACGCGCGGTGTTTATGGCTTTGTAAAAATCGTATGGTTCAAATCCGCCAGCACCACCCCAACTAAAAGACGGGATGTTTTTTGGCGGAAAGCCAGCGCCAAAAATATTGGCAGACACTCCTACTACCGTTCCGGTATTAAACATGGTATTAATTCCACATTTTGAATGATCGCCCATTATAAGGCCACAAAACTGCTTTTCGGTGTTAATAAAATCATTGAGTTTATAATTCCAAACTTTAACAAGGCCGTAATTGTTTTTAAGGTTAGAATTATTGGTATCGGCTCCAAGATTGCACCACTCGCCTATCACTGAATTACCTAAAAATCCATCGTGGGCTTTGTTAGAATAACCAGTTAAAATAGAATTATTGATTTCGCCACCCACTTTACAATGTGGACCAATGGTTGTGGCCGACCTAATTTTTGCGCCCATGTTTACGGTTGCAGATTCGCAAAGTGCAAAAGGTCCACGAATAAAAGCTCCATCAAGAACATTGGCATTTTTGCCAATATAAATTGGGCCATCAAGCGCATTTAGCGAACAATTAATAACTTCAGCACCTGGTTCAATAAAAACATTGTCGCCAATTATAGTGGCACTTTCATGTGGCTTTGCACTAACCCTTCCTTTGGTTACCAGCTCAAAATCAAGCCGAATTTGTTCATCATTAAACTCAAACAAATGCCAAGGGTATTTTATCACAGAAACATGACCACGATAGTCAACTTTGTCATTTGGCAAAGTGCCGTATTGCATAAAATTATCCATCTCTTGGCTAGAAATTTTAGCTGCAATAAAAACATCGCCTGCACTTAGAACAGATCCCTGGTCTAAATAATTAATAGCCTTTATCAAGTCGTCGTTTGGCAATGCAAGTGCATTAACCAAAAGATTGGTTTCTTGAATTTGCAGCTGATAATAAACCTGCAAGTACTGAATGGTATGAAGTTGAGGCTGTTTACCCAATGCGCGTTGCCATTTTTCTTGAATGGTATTTAAACCAATTCTTAAAAAGGCGCAGTGCTTGGTATAGCTTAATGGCAACAGATTCTCTCTGCCGTCAATATCTGTAAGAATTAAATTCATGATATGGATAAACAAAGAAAGCCCCGAAAATCGAGGCTTTCAAAAAAACATTTTGTTAAGAATGTTCTAGTTCTTCTTCTTACGGAATTTTTGGTTGAATTTCTCAATTCTACCAGCGGTATCAACAAGCATTTTCTTACCTGTAAAGAACGGGTGAGACGTGTTACTAATTTCTAACTTGTATATTGGATACTCGTTGCCATCTTTATAAGTTGTGGTTTCTGAAGTATTTACACAAGAGCGAGTAAGGAATTCTTCGCCGTTACTCATATCGTGGAAAACCACCATTCTGTAATTCTCTGGATGAAGTTCTTTCTGCATCATTCCGATTTTTGCGGGTGCAAATATAAAATCAATGCATTTGAAACCACACTTTTAATGCACTTTCTTTTTGATTATTGGCAGTTATTTTTGCACAATGTCAAATAACATTCTCAACCATCAAAGAATTTCAAGCATTTTAAAACGTTTGGCCATTGAAATTCTGGAGCGTAATTACCCCAGCAATCAGATCATTTTAGCTGGAATAGCCAATAGAGGATGGATTTTGGCAGAAATGCTGCACAAAGAATTGTTGAGCCACGGCGAAAACAAAATAATTGAACTCGCTAAAATTATTCTTGATAAAAATGCTCCTGAAAAAAGCGATGTGCATATTGAAGGGCTTAATTTTTTAGAAAAAGAACATGCCGTAATTGTGGTTGACGATGTTCTTTATAGCGGAAAAACCATGATGTATGCGCTTCTTCCCTTTTTAAAATTGGATGTAAAAAAATTACAGACATTGGTTTTGGTTCATAGAGATTATCAATTCTTTCCTGTTAAGGCAGATTATATGGGCATTTCTTTGGCTACCACTTACCAAGAGCATGTTTCTGTGCAATTAGAAAGCGCTGAATTATCAGTTGAAATTAGTTCCTAAAGACTGTGTAGTTCTAAAAACCACCCATTTTATTCTACCTGATTTTACAGGCTCAAACTGAGTTTGCATTAACTCAAAATCACCACTTTTTACTCTTAAACTAGTGGCGCCTTCATCAAGTTCAACACGTGCTATTTGTA
>JAGQWA010000074.1 GCA_020437725.1 Bacteroidota bacterium
CCAAACAGTTTATGGCATTCTATCTAAAAATAACCTTTGCGATTATTACGGTTTTGAAGAAAACCCAGGTAATGAGTTAGGCAACGAAGTGGTTTCTGACGAATACGCTTATTTAGACGAACCAGATATTGCCAAAGATCTTCTTGATTATAAAGATGAACAACAAGCCCGTGTAAGACTGCACCTGCCGCAAATTCATTGCGCATCGTGCATTTGGCTGTTAGAAAATCTGCATAAGCTTAACAAAGGCATTATTCAATCAAGAGTAAATTTTAGCAAGAAAGAGATTAGCATTTCTTACAACCCAAGTGAAGTTAGTTTAAGAAAAGTAGTTGAGCTTTTAGCCACATTTGGCTACCGCCCAACCATTAATCTTGATTGTGACAATCAAAAAGTAAAGAAAACCGAATCTCGCAAAATCTATTACCAATTAGGTGTTGCAGGTTTTTTCTTCGGCAACATTATGCTCACCAGCTTTCCAGAGTATTTTGGACTAAGTGGTGAATGGTTTACCCAATTTGGTTCATTCTTTAGATGGTTCAACCTGATTTGCATAATTCCTGTTGTTACCTATAGTGCGCAAGACTATTGGCAAAATGCGTTGTCAGCACTTCAAACCAGAATCATCAATCTTGATGTGCCTATTGCCATTGGCATTTTTGCTTTGTTGGGCAGAAGCGTTTACGAAGTAGTTAGCACCACAGGTCCAGGCTATTTCGATTCGTTAGCAGGTTTCATTTTCTTTTTAACGCTGGGTAAGCTTTTCCAATCAAGAACTTATTCAGCACTTTCTTTCGATAAGAATTTTAAAGCCTTCTTTCCATTAAGTACAACTAAGTTGGAAAACGGCTTGGAAAAAACCGTGAAGGTTACTGACTTACAGGTGGGCGATACCATTAAAGTAAAGTCAAACGAGATTATTCCTGTTGATGCTGCGCTTTTAAGCAACGACGCACATATCGATTTCAGCTTTGTAACGGGTGAATCTGCTCCAGTTAAGAAGCACCAGAACGATTTCATCTACGCAGGTGGAAGGCAAGTTGGCAGCGCCATAGAATTGGCAGTAAGCAAAACTGTTGAAGAAAGTTACCTGGCCGATTTATGGAGAAAAGATACTGAAGCCCAAGAGAATAAACTAGGCACCATTGCCAATCAGGTTGGGAAATACTTCACATATGCCGTACTAACAATAGCCACTTTTGTTTTGACCTATTGGTTGTTTGCTGATGCTTCAAAAGCTTTTCCGGCATTTACATCAGTATTGATTGTGGCTTGCCCTTGTGCATTGGCATTGTCAATTCCATTTACTTATGGAACCGCTATGCGCGTGCTTTCCAGAAACGGCTTTTTTGTAAAAGACAGTCAGTTGTTAGACGTTCTAGCTCAGGTTCGTTCAATTGTTTTCGATAAAACAGGAACGCTAACTGAATCTCAATCTAGAACAGCGCATTATATAGGTAGAGAACTTACCAACGCAGAACTCTCAGGTTTAGCTGCGATTTGTGCGCAATCAGCGCATCCGGTTAGCCAGACAATTCTTAAGTCGATTAAGCATCAGACTAATTCAACTAGTGTTGAAGGATTTACGGAATTCACTGGCTTAGGAATTGAAGCGGATGTAAATGGAAGAAAATTCCAACTAGGAAAAGCACAATGGCTTACAAACGAAGACATAAAAGGCACTGTTCTTATTATAGACAACCAATACGCTGGCCATTTTGAAATTGAACATGCTTATAGAAAAGGTGTTTTTGGCACCATTTCTCAGTTGGCTAGTCAATTCAAGTTGTTCTTGCTATCTGGCGATAACAATGCCGAAAAAGGAAAGTTTGCCGAGCATTTTGGTAATGAGCACGTTTTGCTTTTCAACCAACAACCACACGAAAAACTAGAGTTTGTTCAGTCTAGAAAAGCTGATGGCGAGCTAACCAGCTACATTGGCGATGGACTAAACGACGCCGGTGCCTTGGCAGAATCTAGTTTCGGCATTTCGGTTACTGACGATACCAACAACTTTACCCCAGCATCATCAGCCATTATTTTGGGTAAAGAACTCAATAAACTACCCACCATTTTGGCTTATGTACAAAAGGCTAGGAGAGTGGTGTTTTGGGCATTTGCTTTGTCGTTTGCCTACAATTTAATAGGAATGTCGTTCGCGGTGCAGGCCAAATTATCGCCAGTGGTTTCGGCCATTTTAATGCCGCTAAGTTCAATAACCGTAGTAGCATTTGTAAGTATTGCCTGCTTGCTAATAGCTCGTAAAATGAAATTGATATGAAGATAATTTTTATAATGATTGGCATAAGCTTCATAATAGCCCTGTTCTTTTTAGTGGCTTTTATCTGGAGCGTAAAAACGGGTCAGTATGATGATACTTATAGCCCATCAGCCAGAATATTATTTGATGATAAACCCAATAGCACATTAGACAAAAATTAAGAATATGAGCGGACAGATAGAAAAGTTTTCGTACGACAACCGCATATCGCGGATGTTCTTGTATGCCACATTGTTGTGGGGTGCGGTAGGTCTTTTGGTAGGTGTTTTAATTGCCTTCCAGTTGTATATACCGGCTCTTAACTTCGATTTGCCATACACAACCTTTGGTAGATTAAGACCCCTGCACACCAATGCGGTAATTTTTGCATTTGTGGGCAACGCCATTTTTGCGGGTGTTTATTACTCATTGCAGCGTTTGCTTAAAGCTCGCATGTTTAACGATATGCTCAGCAAACTGCATTTCTGGGGCTGGCAATTAATTATTGTGTGCGCAGCACTTACCCTGTTTTTGGGTATTTCAACCGGAAAAGAATATGCCGAGCTTGAGTGGCCAATTGACATTATGGTTGCCCTTGTTTGGGTAATTTTTGGTGTTAACATGATTGGCACCATGGTAAAACGTAGAGAAAAACACCTCTACGTAGCCATCTGGTTCTACTTGGCAACCTTCGTTACCGTTGCAATACTTCACATTGTAAACAGTTTCGAAATTCCTGTAAACCTTTTCAAATCATACTCTTGGTATGCAGGTGTGCAAGATGCTATGGTGCAGTGGTGGTATGGTCATAATGCGGTGGCGTTCTTCTTAACCACACCGTTTTTAGGGCTTATGTACTATTTCGTACCTAAAGCAGCTAATAGACCAGTTTACTCTTACAGACTTTCAATTGTTCACTTTTGGGCATTGATTTTCATTTACATCTGGGCTGGCCCGCACCACTTGCTTTATTCAGCAGTGCCAGATTGGGCGCAAACACTAGGTGTGGTATTTAGCCTTATGCTTATTGCACCATCATGGGGCGGTATGATTAACGGCTTACTTACCATGCGTGGCGCCTGGGACAGAGTAAGAAACGATGCAATTCTTAAGTTCTTTGTAGTTGCGCTTACGGCTTACGGTATGGCCACTTTCGAAGGCCCAATGCACTCGCTTAAAACTGTAAACGCCTTTACTCACTTTACCGATTGGATTCCGGCTCACGTTCATATTGGAACACTTGGTTGGAACGGTATGATGATTTTCGCCATTTTCTATTGGATGGCCCCACGCCTCACCAAGAATGGCAAGTTGTTCTCAATGAAATTGGCTAATACCCACTTTTGGATTGCCACTTTGGGAATGATTCTTTGGTCAGTAGCCATGTACTGGGCAGGTACAGCTCAAGGCCTTATGTGGAAACAATGGGATGCTAACGGCTTGCTTCAACACAGCTTTATTGACACCGTAATTGCCATTGTACCTATGTACCTTGTTCGTGCCATTGGCGGAACCTTGTACTTGTTGGGTTTCTTCATCTTCATTTATAACATTCTTAAAACTTTAGGTTCTGCACAAGCGGTTCACGAAGAAGAAGCTGAAGCACCTGCATTGGTTCTTAATAATGAAAACCACAGCAAACTAAGTGGTTATTTACGCCATAGAATTCTTGAGAAAAAGCCTTTGGCACTTACTTTCTGGGCAGCGGTGGCCATTTTGGTGGGAACCTTAATTGAAATGGTGCCAACTTTCTTGGTAAAATCCAATGTGCCAACTATTGCAAGTGTTCAACCTTACACACCGCTTGAGCTTGAAGGTAGAGACATTTACATTAGAGAAGGTTGTAACTCGTGCCACTCTCAGTTAATTAGACCGTTTAGAACGGAAACTGAGCGCTATGGTGAGTACTCAAAAGCAGGGGAGTTTGTATATGATCACCCTTTCCTTTGGGGTTCTAAAAGAACCGGACCTGACCTTGCTCGCGAAGGAGGATTACGTGACGATGCTTGGCATTTTAGACACATGAAACGTCCGAACTCTATTTACGACGATGCGTATGATAATCCACCTTCAATTATGCCTGCATACCCATGGTTAATTACTGACGATTTAGATGTTTCAAATACGCCAGACAAGATTAGAGCCATGCAAACACTGGGTGTGCCTTATGCCGAAGGTTATGATGCCAACGCCGTTGGCGACCTTCAAGAACAAGCTGCTGGTATAGCGAATAACATTGAACAGTTGCTTAGCGGAACTGGAGAAGACGTAGTTGCTGACGAGATTAAAAACAAAGAGATAATTGCTCTTATTGCTTACCTGCAACGCCTCGGTACTGATATTTCTAAAGACACAAATAATTAATAACAATGGGAAAAGAAGTAATGCAAAACATTGATGGAATAAGCATTTATCCCATCATTTCATTGGTGCTGTTTTTCGTAGTGTTTTCGGTAATCATGTATTTCACCGTAACACTCAAAAAAGACAAGGCCGATCACTTAAGTTCTCTACCACTTGAAAATGATGATAGATATGAAAACTAGAATTTGGAATAAGAAATTAGGTTTAACGGCAATAGCCAGCGCTACTGGCTTGTTGAATACCGTTGCTGCTGCAAACTATATAAACCCATTTACTTCGGAAGGCCAACGCGCCAACGCCCCTAAAATGGATGAGCAATGGACTTGGATTATTGCCGGCGTTGTAATTCTGTTGGTAGTGGTTATTGCCATGATTTTAACCCTGCAAAACCGCATTAATGCTTTTGTAGAGAAAGAAGAATCTAAAAAGGCCGACCCTGAAGTGTTGAAACACAAATCAACCTGGAAAGAGTTGTTTATTAAGCCAGAACGCGACCGTCCGCTTGATGCGCCTATTGAAGGCCATAATTACGATGGTATTGTAGAGCTTGATAACAACCCGCCAGCTTGGTTCAACTGGTTGTTCTTTTTGCCAATTGCTTGGGGATTTTGCTACATTATGTATTTCCACGTATTGCATATTGGCGAACTGCAAGACCAAGAGTACGCAACTGAAGTAAAACTGGCTAGTGCAGGTTCTGAAGACAAAGAAACAGCCTTGGCTGATGCTATTGCTAATATTACACCGTTAACAGCTGCTGCTGATTTGGAGCGTGGAAAAGACCGTTTTAAGCTGTTCTGTTCATCATGCCATAAAGACGATGGCCGTGGTGCTACTGGTCCTAACCTTTCTGATAAGTATTGGATACATGGGGGAGACTTTAAATCGGTATTTAATACCATTTACAACGGCGTGCCAGAAAAAGGTATGGTGGCTTGGAAAAAGCAATTGTCTTTTGATGATATTCAGAAAGTAGCCAGTTATATACACACCGAAATACGCAACACAAACGCCGAAGGCGGTAAGGATCCCGAAGGAGAGCCTTACGAAGGCAACTAAGACATACAGCCCAAATATTTGTTCGTTGAAAGCTCGCATATGCCGCCCGGCCATGCGGGCTTTCATTTTTTTTAGCAATCCTAGAATTCAACCCTGTTTAAATCCTAGGGTCATGTCGACGATAGGAGACATCTCTTGAAGCACGTTTTTGAACTCTTTGTACTTCTTCTTAGTCTTGCAGCGACCCCGAGCCAAAGCATCGGGGTAACAATAGGCAGTGCTGGCCTTGCTTGTCGTCTGCTGACTTTCAGTCGCCAGGCGACTTTAATACTGTATTAGCTGAATTTAAATTGTGTAGTCATGTCGACGGTAGGAGACATCTCAAAACACTATGACCATTGTTCAAAGCCTAAACTGAATTTTTTGTAGATGTCATCAGATATCTCGCGGGCTCGATATGACCGCGTTGCTAGACGAAATGCCATATTTGCAACCAGAATTCTCAGTGGAAATGAGATTATGGGAGCATCCTAGGGTTTTTTTTTATTTTTTTCTGGTTTTAAATTCATTAATACGGTCGCTATTTATTTATCAATCGTTTATGTTCACTTGTCAAAATTTCTGGATTATTCAGGTTGATTTTGTTCAGTAATTCAATCTTGTCCTTAAAACTTAAATGAACTTGGTCAGAATTTCTAATCCACCATTTGTAAAAGATGATAGGAGCGTTTTGATATGGAACTAAGGCTTTTACCAATCCATCGTAGCCTTTAAACGCAATTCTCATATTTAGTCCAAGAGATTTTTTAAAATAGTCAAAGTGATTCGCTTTAAGTTTAGAGACCATCAATTTGAAAACTTCTTTATCAATTTTTAAATCAAATTTCTTATAAGTTTGGTGAAATAAAACAACATCTTCCGTTAGCCATCTAGATACTTTCATTGTCTTTTCTTCTGTTTCATTTTTTAATGTCAGAAGACTATTGTCTTTGTAAAAAGTATTCGGGTCTGGCTGAAAAATATGAATGTTGTTTTTATCATCTAATTTATCTGGTTCAGAGTTTAAGGGAGTTGAATTCTCTTTTAAGAACTCTACAATGTTTAAATCATTAGCATCGCCACCTTTATGATTGTCCAACAAAGTATCAACATCTGAACCTAAGAAGAAGTCTTCAATAAAATGCCATCTCTCGTCATTATTAAAAGAACGTAGGAAAAAGTGATCAAAAATTTGATTACTCAAATGGTGTCTTTCAAGTGTTTTTGATAAAAGAGTATTGCTGTAACTAGAAGAATTGGAATCTCGCTCAATTCTTAATGGATCATTTATACGAATGAAAACCATTGAATTTTCACCACCTTTAATTTCAAAAGTTCCTAATTCTAGCATTTCAAGGAAATACCCTAAACGCACATAATTTATAGAGTTAGATTCTTTATTGGTAACGAATCTATTAACGACAAATTCGTCTGTATTGCTGAATAAATTGTTCAATCGTTTGAGCAAAGTGGTAAAACTTGCTAAGTATTGAGTATTAAAAACTCTATACTTATAACCATCCATTTCTCTACGTTGCTGAAGAAATGCATTTGCTTCAATTACTCCTGGCTGTATTTGACGTCCTGAGTAAGAAGATAGAATGAACTTCCCAATTTTTTCAGCTTTTATTTTGTCTTGCAAAAAGGGAGTCAGCCTTTCAATGAATTCAATTTGATTAAAAAATGAACCGTCAAATTGATTAAAAACACCTTTGACATGTTCAAAAAGTTGATTCAATGAATCATATAAAGTCTTAAAGGAATCAAGTCTTTCAAATGATATTTTTAATTGAGGTACAAGCTCGAAATTATTCTGCTTAAAAAGGTAACCTGTATAAAATGATCTTTTTACAAGAGGAAAGCTTTTATCATTGAAGTTCTTGTACCAAAGTTCATCTAGGTTTACTTCAATTATATTTTTTCCGTTCCCGAGAGAGGTTATGAAATTTGAGGTGTTAGGATAAGCATTTTCGAATCTCGCCAAGTCATGATCAGAGACTCTTGCAAAAACTTTCACAAAAAGCTTCTTGGGTCTAGCAATAATGACGTTGAAACGATTTTTTGCTAAGTAATCTTTTTCGATCATCATTAGTGCCGTTAGTACTTTTTGGTCTAAGTCTAAAGCATTTTCGAAAATATGCCCGAAGTCGTCAACTGATAATAAGAGGTTTCTGCTCTTGTTATTTTTTATGTAGGCTTTGTGTATTTTTTTTAGCACTTCCTTGATTTGGAACTGTCTCAACGCTGACATTCCATGAAGTGCTTTTGTAAAGCGTTGGTCTTGGCTTGAATAGTTTAATGCAGCAAACCCTTGAATATCTTTCTTTCGAGCGACCCTACCAATTTCCTGTACATAATCTGGTAGCAGACCTGACGGAGCATGGTGATAAACCAACTCAATATCAGAAATATCTACCCCCATACCAAAAGCCTTAGTTGAGATCATAATCTTTTTGTTCCCACTTTTAAACTCTCTAAATGAAAGTTCTTTTTGTTCAGGAGGTAGGCTTCCATAATACCCCGCAGCTATATCTAATTTGTCACTTCTCAGTTGATCAATAATTTGCCTGATATGTTTCGTATAAGGTGCATAAACTAAAGTTTTTAAGCCCGTTTCATGGATTTGCTTAATGAAATCTACAGTTTGGTTAAGCTTGCTTCTTTCATAGTTTCGTTCAAAACGATCGTAATTGTTTACTGCGAATGTTATGTCTTCTCTTTTAACCTGTCCAACAAAGACATGAGGATTGCGCATAACCAAACTATCTATGCTGTCGAAAACCATATCATTTGCACCACCATAGATCGCTGTTGCAGTAACCGCTACCATAGGGAAAGACATTTTGTGATATTTTCTAATCTTTCTAACATGATTTCCTAGAAACCAATAGTCTACTCTAAAGTCTCTTCCCCAAGTGGTAATGAGGTGAGCTTCATCAACTACCAATAATCCCAATTTTCGTTCTCCAATAAAATGTGAAATGTCATATGACATCAATAATTCTGGAGACATATAGAGAATGTCAATTTCACCATTGTGGCAGTTCTCTATTATTTTTTCCCTGTCGATTAAACTAAGTTCACTATTTAGATATGCTATCTTATCAAAATTTCGCTCTGTGATTATTGCATTAACTTGATCCTTCATTAATGCGATAAGTGGGGAGACCACAATTGTAATATCACCCTTAGCGGATACATGAAAAGCGGGTAATTGAAACAATAGTGATTTTCCTGCGCCTGTTGGAGCGGTTAAGAATAAGTCCCTTGTTTTTTCACCTTGTCTGGAGTTTTCATATTCCGCTATTATTGTTTCGACAATCAAACCTTGTGAAATTTCTGTTATTTGGTTTCCAATGTCGGGATTCTTATATACTCTGAGCGGTCTAAACTCTGAATTAACTCCCCAATATTTCTTTAATAGAGCGTAAGTTTTGTCCGAAGGAGTATAATCTTCTTTAATGGTTTCTTCGGTGAGCTCAAATAGCTGACCACCAAATTGATTTAGTAAGAAATTGATTTTTGAAACGGAATCTAAAAGCAGGTCAGAAATAGGTTGTTTAGGATAAATTTTGACAAGTGCTTTTCTACTAAAGTCATTATCCTTAATGCATTGATTTATAAATAAGTCAAGTGCTAAGTTATCTGAGCTTATATCTATTGTATCAATGCTTTGATCAGAGGCGTTTTTTAATTCACTTTGTTGAGTGAACAGGTCGATTGTAGTATAGCTATCATCTGGTAATTTTACTGAGTAGAAATATTCGTCTTCAACTTGAATTTGCTCTGATTGGTAGATTGGTAATTCATCTGGTCTTTCTTCAATGTTTTCGTTTTTGCTACTTTCTATGTATTCACTTTTACTTATCGGATAAAGTTGTCTCAAATTGTCTTGTATAATTGCAACTCGTTCTTTAAAGAAGGAATTGTCAATATAGTTAATGAGATAACTGAATTGAGCATAGGAGAGTAGGTGAAAATCCTTTTCAATATTTAACTCCGTAAAAATTCGAGTAAACCAACTTTTGTCAAAGACAGATTCAGATCCATTTTTTAGAAAAGTATCGGAATCAGATAGTTTGTCATTTACCCAATTGTCTTGTATTAAATCAGCCTGTCCAAGAATTACAAATATTTGGTTCTTTTTCTCTTCAGCTTTTTCCTTTATTATTTGGACAACTGATTCTGTATATAACTCCTGAAATGTCATTTAGTTAATTTTTTAGGGGCTGCACAACTCTGTTATAAGCGCATTTTATAGTGGTATCCCAAGCCATTATTCAATAGTTTCCCAAAAGTATAAAACCTTTTAGTGTCTGGTTATGTATAGCCATATTTTTAATCTTCTGGCAACTTGATAGTAATTAAAGAGTTTTTAAAAGTGGTAGGGCGGCTGGCAGCCGGCAGACGATGGAGCGGCTTTAACAGACCTTGGACCTTAGACTGAAGTGGACTTTAGACTGAAGTGGACTTTAGACCAAAAGCGGCCAATGAGCAGTTTAATTCAACTTACAGGTTCAACCCTTTATTACCCTTATCCACTTTAAATTGGAAATAGATTCATCTAAATCGCCATTGTCGATTATGGCAATTTTATAGCCTTCATTGTGCAGCGATTTTAGGGTTTTATGCGAAGGAAGCGTTCTATACACGGTATAAGAAGTATGAAACATGGCCGAAACATAGCCAAACTTGGTGCTCCGTAAATTGAAAACCACATAGTGCTCATTGCCAAGTTCATTTCGCATTTTAGTAAAAAGCGCAAGTTCATCAAGCTTTTCGCTGCGCATGGTTACACCCGTTCTACCATTTGATGTATGGTTGCGCTGTATGTTTTTAAATTGAAAATTGAACAAAACCAATATCGAAAATAAGAACATGGCTGCTGGTTTTAGGTATTTATTGGTTTGAAATCGGGCTTTTACTTTCTCATACATTTCGGTAAACAATATGGCAATTCCTATTAAAACAAACGGCATTACCACCGCCACAAAACCAGCCATTTTTGTTTGCGCAACGGTGAAAAACAAATAGATAATTGCGATAGAAACTAATGCCACTCGCGAGGGAATATTTCTTCTGGCCTTTATAAAATATATAAGCAGACTCGCTCCTAAAAGAGCCCTTGTAATAAGGGATTTTCCATATACTCTGCGCAGTCCTGAACCAAAATAATACCACCAGGGTTCGGCATGCCCTTCAAGCGAATTAAAGAAGTGCGCGCTGTTATAGCTCATTTCTATCTGAGCCTCGGTAGGAAATGCATAGAACGTATAAATCTGCCAGGGAATGAAAACCAGCAATGCAACCAAACTGGCCAGAGCCACATGTTTTAAAATCCTAACCAGAGAATTTTTGTTTGAATTGATTGATGTTAAAACAACGATTACCCAAACACCAATAGCCACTAAACCCACCAGCCATTTCACCAAAACAGCCAACCCTACGCATAATCCAATAGCCAATGTCCATTTGGTTTTAGGGGTTTTCAAATAAGTAAGCAAAGCCAAAAACGAAAGGCTTACATAAAACAAAAAGGCAAGGTCGTTATGGTCAGTGGCATGTCTTCCTACCATTAATTCAAGCGGATAATAAGAGCT
>JAGQWA010000075.1 GCA_020437725.1 Bacteroidota bacterium
TTATTGACAACATTGATCAATACCAAAACCTGAGAGTAATAATTACCAACCGTTGGGGTCAGATTGTATTTGACAAGCAGGGTTATAACAACTCAAGCAGTGGAGCATTTACCGGCATATCAGACGCTGGTGAGAAACTAAGGCAAGGCGCTTATCAATACGTAGTGGTTGATGGAGAAACGGTCATTAGAAAAGGTACAGTTAACATATTCTATCCACAAGACCTTTAATCAACTAAAAACAAGAAAATCATGAAAAAGCAATTCATAACATTAATCGCGGTTTTGGTTGGTTTTGTTAGCGCACAAGCTCAGCAGCTACCGCTCTATACTCAGATTTACAACAACGAGTTCTTGTACAATCCGTCGTTTACCTTAATGGAAGACTTTTCGTCTCTAACGGCGTTCTATCGTCAACAATGGGTTGATATAGACCAGTCTCCAGTTACTAGAGGTGTGGTTTTTCAAACCCCTTTAAAGAAAGAAAAGATTGGTTTAGGGCTGAATTTAATTAACGATGTAAACGGAATGTTTAACCGCACAGGCGGATACATGACTTATTCGTATAGTCTAGACCTTAATACAGACCATCACATTCTACTTGGATTAACTGCGGGTTATATGCAAACCGCAATTGATTTTGATTTCGAAACTGATGATCCTATTATCATTGGCTCTAGCGAGCAGTCTCCCAATTCACTAGACGCCACTTTTGGTTTGGGCTATAAATGGGATAAATTGAAAGTAGGAATGGCCGTTCCACATTTGTTCGACGAACTGTTTAACCCATTTGAAGACAATGCTGATAATCGGCAGATATACTTTAACCGTCGCCATTTCTTGGGCTCAGCATCTTACAACTTTGAGTTTGGCGATTTTGAAGTAAAACCAACAGCATTAGTAAGATACACGCCAAATGCAGCCGCTCCATTAATTGAAGGAAACGTGCTGCTTACTTACAAAGAAATGGTTTGGTTGGCAGGTAACTACCGCCATGGTTCGTTTGCGGGTGTTGGCCTTGGCGCTATTATGTCTAAGAGATTGAACATTGGTTACTCTTATGATTTTACCACGAACGATTTTGGAACATTTGGCGGTGCAACACATGAAATTACCATTGGCTTAAAACTGAATAAAGTAAAAGAAGATGATTTTGATAATGATGGTCCCCTTGACCCCAATGAACCAAAACCATGGGATGAAGATTTAGCCAAATTAAAAGCTGAAGTATTAAAGCTAAACAAACAACTTAAAGAGCAAAAAGATACTTTAGATGACCACGACCGCAGAATTGAGGCGCTAGAAAACCAGCGAGATAGTTTAGATAAGTTGATCAAGGAAAAACTAGAAAACCTGCCTATTGGTAACGCATACCAAGATGTAAGAGATATTGATAATCCAAATGGTGGATATCCAGGAGGAAACTCAGGAGGAAACCCAGGTGGTAATTCAGGTGGTAACACTGGAGGAGATCCTGGCAATAATGGTTGGAACTCAGGAAACAATAATAGCAGCGGTTCCTTCACCAATCAAATTATTAGCGACGACCCAGAAGCCCCATATGGACGAAGAGCAGATGGTACACCAATTGGTAAAAATGAAAGGTACACGGGTCAGGTTTACAAAGACAAGAGCGGTAAAGTGCCTTTAACTAAAGACAACAAAACCAATAAATTCTATAACGAACGTGGTGAGTTAATTCCTGATATTTCCAAGCACACTGGCCCAGTTTATAACAAAAACAATGAGCTAATAGATTATGTGAAGAATGGAGGAGACAACGCATCGCTTTACAGACCATATAGCAAAGAAGAACTGGTTAACGATGGCATTAGCTATATGGCTCCGGGTAATTATGTAGTTATTGGTTCATTTAGAAACAAAGAATATGCACTGGCTAGATTGCAAGAAGTGCAAGCCGCTGGTAACGACCAAGCAGGGGTAGTTTACAACAATATTAGACGCTACTTCTATGTGTACTCGTTAAAAACTGATGATTTTGATGAGTCTATAAACACAGCGCGTTCAGTGAGAGCTTCTTCTGTGCCTGATGCTTGGATTCACATTATTTTGAGCAGATAGAAACACCCTTTTTACAAGGTTAAAAACAAGAGCCACGTGGTTATGCACGTGGCTCTTGTTTTTTGGTGTAATTGCTAAAAACAATTGTCAATATTTTTGGGCAAACCCAAACAGCGTCCTAGGTGAATCGCTTCTTAAAAAATGCACTTTTACTTTTAGTTGTAACCATAAGCGCGCAAGGATGCGCCCTTTTAGAAAAATGGGGAATTGTAAATCCTACAGAACAAGAAGTTGAAATAATTGAGCAGCAAGAACCGCATGATTCAGTGCATAAAGAGCCTTTCAAAACTTATCAAATGGCCAAGCCAATGCACTGGCAGCTCATTAATACCAATCTCGATATAGATGTAAACATACCCGAGCAATACATTAAAGGAACCGCACAATTGACTCTTAAACCGCACAATGCTTTTAATATGGATTCGGTTGTGTTAGATGCCAAAGGCATGGTTGTAAAATCGGTGAAAGGAAACGATAGTGCTACAGTAAAAAGTTTTAAACTTATAAAAAATGAGCTTGTAATAGAGCTTGGCAAAACATATAGTAAAGACACGATCAAATTATCTATAACCTACCGTGCTGGTAAGAAAATTCAAGACAGTTTAGAAAGCAATTTTGGGTATGATGAAAAGGGAATCTATTTCATCAATCCAACAGGTGAATTAAATGGCCCAACACAGGTTTGGACACAGGGCGAAACCGAGTTTAGCAGTTGTTGGTTTCCAACCATAGATCAACCAAATCAAAAAACCACACAAACCATAAAAATTACAGTTGATACGCCTTATACAGCCTTATCAAATGGCCGGTTTGTATATATGCTTTTGAATGAGGGTGGAACAAGAACCTTTTGCTATAAACAAGATAAACCACACGCTCCCTACTTGTTTATGATGGGCATTGGCAAGTTCTTTAAGTACGAAGACACTTGGAACGATTCTATGGCAGTTGATTACTATGTTGACCAAAAATATGCCCAATACGCCAAGCTCATTTTTGGCAACACGCCAGAAATGCTCACATTCTTTTCTAAAACATTTGGGTACAAATACCCATGGGATAAATATGCCCAAATGGTAGTAAAAGACTTTGTTTCTGGCGCAATGGAAAACACTGGTGCGGTATTGCATATGTCGGCATTGCATCGCGATTCATTGTCATACAACGACCATACTTACGAAGACTATATTGCCCATGAGTTAGCTCACCAATGGTTTGGTAATTTGGTTACTTGTAAATCTTGGGCCAACCTAACATTAAATGAGGGCTTTGCTACCTATGCCGAGTATTTATGGGACGAATACAAATATGGCAGCACCAAAGCGCTAGAAACACTCAGGCGAATGCGAGCTTCGTATTTCAACCAATCAAACTATAATTCTCATAAACTTATAGAACATGGCTATGCTGATCCTGGCCAAATGTTCGATGCGCATTCTTACCAAAAAGGCGCGTTAATTCAACATTTATTGCGACATGAGCTAGGCGATGCCATTTGGAAAAAAGGAATGTCTATTTACCTTAACGACAATGCCTTTGGCACAGCCGATATTCACCATTTGCAACATGCCATGGAAAAAGCATCGGGCTTGCAACTCGATGAATTTTTTGATCAATGGTTTATGCAAACTGGCCATCCAGAGCTAAATGTGCAATACAATTTTGTTGACAGCACAAGCACCCTTTTGGTTGAAATAAAGCAAAATGCCAATAACCAATGGCCTTTGTTCAAGATTAAGCCCTGGATTTATTGGGAAATTGACGGTAGGCCCGATTCTGCACAAAGAACCATTAATGGTCAATATCATCAATTCAAAATTCCTTTAAGAAAACAGCCAGATTTTGTGCTTATAGATCACCAACTTGCATACCCAATAGAGCAAAATTCAAGCTTAAATACCAATTGGGTTTTGGCGCAGTTGCGTTCAAAAAGCCCGATAATTAGATTGCTAGCTTGGGATAAACTGCAATATGTTCAACTACATAATCAAGATTCAATAAAGCAAATTCTTGCCGCATTTTGTAATATAAATAAGCCCCTAACTCAAGAAGTATCTGCAATTATTAACTTGCTTAAAGCAGACTATGAGCTGTATGCAAGAACTTACCCAAGCGCAAAGCAATGCTTGCTGTCAAAGCAAAAATTTCCATCGGCACAAACAATAAATTACCTGCACCAAACAGGAGCATTAGGGTTTGCTGAGTTAGAAGAACTAAAGAAACTGCCTTCTTACAATGTTCGCTTTGCTTGCATAGAAGCTATGGCCAAAATGGACTATGAAAAAACACGGCCACTTATTAAAATAGCAGTTTTAAGTGGAGCGGATAATGAATTGTATAACGCAGTTAAAATAATTGCCAATCAGGCACCGGCTAAAGACATAGACCTACTTTTTTATGCTGCCAAGAAAAATTCGTTTTTCGAATTGTATTTGGTTGAAGCATATACCAAAATGCAAGTAGATGATGCACTATTGCACTTTGAAAAGTTAGACAACTATGTTTCAGAAGGCTATAATAAATCATTAAGTCATTCAATTGAATACAAGCTATTTAGGTGGAAGGTTGACCTGGAAAATAAAGGCGAAAAAGCAACCGAGAGCGAACGTACACTTATCAACAAAATAGAACACTTAAGTGAGAAAATCGACCGTGAATGAATTCAACGGTCATTTTGAGTCTGTTTGTCCATGTTAATAACCATTTCATCGTTTTGGTAAGTTCTTAATTGCTGTTAAATCTGCATTCTACATATATTGTGCTCGCATTAAGTAGGAAAAGGGGAAAAAGAAGGTCAATTCTATCCCTGTTTCTGAGGTTAAATTTTTAAAGGTTTTTCGGCGTGAACAACAACGTTTTTACAAAGGTGTCTTGTGTATGCATGGCACCTTTTTGTGTTTTTTGGTCGGCAAACCAGGTTTCTAAATTAATTACCATTTACATGAAGAAAGTAGTACTAGCGTTAGTCGCGTTGCTGTGGCTTCCTATTGTAAGTTTTGCTCAGTTGAGCGGTACTTACACCATTAACCCTAATGGCTCAGGGTCATCAAATTACACCAGCATAACTGCTGCCGTCTCTGCCCTAACTAGCAATGGGGTAAACGGCCCTGTTACGTTTAACATTGCAGATGGAACATACAATGATTACATCTACATTGCTTCAACCATCAATGGTTTAAGCTCTACCAACACCATCACTTTTGATGGAGGCAGTGCTGCCGATGTAGAGTTTAAAGGCAGCTATGGGGTTTACATTAATGGCCAAGATTGGATAACCGTTAAAAACGTTACCATGACCCCATCTAGTGTTTATGGGGTTTATCTCTATGGTGCCGATAACAACACTATTGAGAATTGTATAATTAATGGAAACCTAAGCACGTCTTCAACGTCTTATTATGGTGTGTATATTTATACTTCACAAAACGATACCATTCGGAATTGTGAAATTTACGGTATGTACTATGGTGCTTATATATATGGCACAAGTAATTCTAGCTTTAACTCAAATGGCAATGCCATTATAAATAACGTGTTTAAAAAGCAATGGGATTACCCTATCTATAACTATTACTCGAGTCAATCATTAATTGAGGGTAATACCATTGACTCAACACGAGAAGGCAGTTTTGGCTATAAACTTTATTGCGGTTATTCCAATCAAACCAAGATTAAGCGTAATAAAATGTATTTTACGGGCAGCGATTATGGCTATGGAATGTATTTCGTTTATGAAAACTATTATCCAACGTCTTCGTCATCAAGTTATAGAACTTTGGTTGAAAACAACTTTGTTGGTGGTTCTGGCGGTAGCTATACACGTCCAATCTTTATGTCATCTTTATGTTATCGGTTAGACATACTTCACAATACCCTTGTTTCTAACGGAGCTAGTACCTCTAGCTACGGTATTTATTGTTCAAGCGGTACTGGCAGAAATATTCAAAACAATAACGTTTATATGATGAATAGTGGCTCTGGTTATGCCATGTATATTACTAGTGCATCATATATTGACACATTAGACTATAACAACATACACAACAACTCTTCATCTTATTATGCATATTTTACCGCGGCAAGAGCCGATTTGGCTGCCTGGAAATCAGCAGGAAGCTCATCAGGTTTCAACCAAAATGACACTGATGTTACCATTGGTTATGTAAATGGAAGAGAATGGGATTTAGAACCTGTTGCTCTTAATAACATCGCAAATAGATGGGTTGGTACTACAGAAGATATTAATGGCAACGCAAGGCCTACTTCGCCAGATACTGATAATGACATTGGCTGTTTAGATTATTATCTTCCACCTAATGATGCTGGTGTTAACGGCTACCCAGTTACCGCAGCATGTGCAGGAACAACCACAGTTGAGGCCATTATTAAAAACTACGGAACAAATACATTAACGGGGGTTACCCTTAATTGGGCCATTTCTGTAAATGGTGGTTCATATACCACTCAAACATCAAGTTCATATTCGGGTTCTTTGGCTTCTGGAGGCTTAGATACTGTAACACTAGGTAGTTTTACAATGCAAAATGGTAAGGTTTATACCATTAAATCTTGGACCACAAATCCAAATAGTAACACCGATGGCAAAGCCAGTAACGACACTAGTTATACCACAATGGCACCTGCCATTGCAGGTACATTCACCGTTGGAGGTACAGGTGCTGATTACAGCAAATTATCTGATGCAATAGCAGACTTAACCAACTATGGCGCTTGTGGGCCGGTAACATTAAGAATGAGCAGCGGTTCGTTTAATGAAAGAGTGGTTATTCCTCAAATTGCTGGAGCATCTTCTGCAAATCCAATAAGAATTGTTGGGCAAGGAAAAGACAATACAAGAATTACTTATTCATCAAGTTCAACTTCAGATTATCAAACTGTTTTGCTTGATGGCGCAGATTTTATAACATTCGATAGTTTAACCATTCAAGCAGCCAGCACAAATAGCTATGGTGCAACTGTATGGTTTACAAATGGTGCTGATTCAAATACAGTTACTAACTGTAATTTACTAGGCGATGCAAACACAAATTCTACATGGCGATTAAATGTGGTTTTCTCAGGTAGCAGTTCATCATATTCAACTTCTGGTACTTCTGGCCAAGGCAACACCATTAATGGTTGTTTGATTCGTGGCGGTTACTTTAATGTTTCACTTTATGGATCTGGAAACAGTAGTATTTCAACATACAACTTGGGAAATTCATTTACAAATAATGAATTATATAAAGCATATTATTATGGCTTCTACTTTTTGTACTCAGGTCAAAAAAACATTGTAGGAAACACCATTGACTCTTTAGGCACATCTAATGGCTATGCAATGAGAAACTTCTACTGTTCTCGCGACAGGATTATTGGAAACGTAATGAATGGTAATGCCTATGGAATGTACCAATATTATGCTAACTATACGGGCTATACAAGTGCTGATACCACTTACATATTCAATAACATGTTCTCAGCAACTGGTACTGCTGGTTTATACTTGTATGGCAATTATCAAACGCTTACTTATAACAACAGCGTGTACTGTGCGGGAACATACGGAGCCTATTTCGGTATCCCGTACTACGGTTCTGTTACCAGAAACAACTCATTTCACTGTGATGGAACTTATGCGGTTTACTTGAGTACCACAAGTACTTTGGTTTCGAGCTCATTCTTTGATTACAATAACTACTATGCACCAAATGGAAGCGTGGTTTACCATGGTTCAAGTAGCTATGTTTATTCCGATTTGGCTACCTGGTTCTCAAATTTTAGTTCACATAATGCCAATTCAATTTCATCAAATCCAGACTATTTCAACACGTCAACAACAAATGGTGTTATTGATTTACACAGTTTATCAGTTAACCTAAACAATAGGGGTGCATCACTTTGGCACATTACAGATGATATTGATGGACAAACCAGACCAGCTGCTCCTGATTTAATTCCAGATATTGGTGCTGACGAGTATTATTTGCCTCCTTATGATCTTGATGTTGTTTCAATTGCACCAGGTGTATTTGCGTCAGGAAATAATACAATTAGCATTACTGTTAAAAACACAGGTATTAATGACATTGTAAATGATACTGCCCTGGTTTCTTATACCGTGGGGTCGGGCTCAGCTGTTAAAGACAGTATCTTTATAACCAGTCTAAAAATTGGTTCTGACACCACTTTTGAGTTTAATATGCCATATAATGTAACAAGTTCTACGCCTAGTTCATTTACTATATGCGGAAACATAGATGGTGGAATTGCAGGAGACCCAGATACAGATGATGAAGTTTGTAATACCGTTTGTGTTGGTACATCAGGTTCATTTACAATTGATGCCAGTGGAAATGGCGACTTTACCACATTTGGATCTGCAGTTAGCGCCCTAAGTGGCTGTGGAATTGCTGGTAATGTTACATTTAATGTAGCCGCAGGCACATACAACGAGCAAGTAATAATTGGTTCAATTAATGGTGTTGGCCCAAACGCAACAATAACCTTTAGAGGGGCTGGAGTTAATAGTGTAACACTTAAGAATACAGCTACTGGCTCTAGCGACTGGGCAACCGTTTTACTAAACGGTGCCGATTATATAAGATTCGAAGACATGACCATTGAGGCCGCTGGCACAAGCTATGGGGCAACTGTATGGTTTACTGGTGGAGCTGACTATAATGAAATTACCAACTGTAATCTTATTGCTCAGCAAGGTGTAAATGCCTCTTCTACCTCGCGCCAAAACGTGGTGTTCTCGGCATCAACCGCGAGTACAAGTTCTGGTGGTGTTTCTGGTAATTACAATACCATACAAGGTTGTTTAATTAACGGTGGTTATTCTAATGTGAACCTTTATGGTTCAACAACATCTGCTATTAGCGGAATGACTTGGGGTAATAGCTTTATAAATAACCAAATGATAAATGCTTATTACTATGGTGTTTATGCTTATTATGGTTTTGCCTTTACTACACTTAAAGGTAACTTCATTGACAATATTTATTCATCAAGCGGTTATGGAGTTTATTTCTATTTATACCATGCCAGATGTAGAGTAATAGGTAATACCATTAATGGTAGAAATTATGGTTATTACCAATATGTAGCCAATTATACTGGTACCACGGCCGACGACTCAAACCACGTGTTTAATAACATGATTACTGCTACTGGTAGTTATGGTATTTATTCAAGTTTAGGTTATTATACCAAGTGGTATCATAATTCAGTTTATAGTGCTGGCGCATACGGAGCCTATTTTGGTACGCCATATTATTCTCAATCTAGAAATAATATATTCTATGGCAATGGTAGCTATGCGGTTTATTTAGGAACTACATCAACTTTGGTTCCCAACGATTTCTTTGACTACAACTGTTATTACGCGCCAAATGGCAGCATTGCATATCATGGCAGTGCTCAGTCAGATTTATCAACTTGGATATCCAACTATGGTTCTCATAATGCTAATTCAATAGAATTAGACCCGCAGTTTGTTGATAAAACCAACAACCTGCACACCAGAAGCTTAAACCTTAACAATGCAGGTATGAACCTTGCACTTGTAACTACCGATATTGATGGTGAAACAAGACCACTTGCACCTGATGTTACAGTAGATATTGGTGCTGACGAATACTACCTTCCACCTTGGGATGCTGATTTGCAGAATGTTGGGCCAATGAGTTTGGTAGCTGGTAACAACACCATAACGGCTGAATTCTTAAATGATGGAACTACCACATGGAATGGTGATACCATTTATGTTGAATACACCGTTGATGGTGGAAATGCCGTTAAAGACACAGTTATAACTGGTTCTGTGGCAAATGGATCGGTACAGAACTTTTCATTTACTGCACCATACAATCAAACTACTGGCGGGCCTTGGAAAGAAGTTGGTGTTAGAATAAACCCTGCATTTAAAACAGACCCAGACACAACCGCAGATACGCTTTATATTACTGCTTGCACTCCAGCATCTGGAACCTATGTAGTTGACGCAAGTGGAAACGGTGATTTCTTAACAGTAGCTGCCGCAGCCGAATATTTGAGTTGTGCTCAAATTGTTGGACCGGTTACTGTTAGAATTAAAGATGGCACATATTCAGAACAAGTTGCATTAGGAGCCCTAAATGGCGCATCAGCAACTAATACTGTTCGCTTTGTTGGCGAAAGTCTTAATGCTAGAATTGCTGGCAACTTTGGCGTTAACGACAATTATACCCTGAAATTAGATGGTGCCAAGTTTGTAACGCTTGATAGTTTAACAATATCAAACGCCAACAATGATGGTGTTGCACTATTCTTAACCAATTCTGCAGATTCTAACAATGTTACCAATTCTAATATTGCTGCAAATGCTGCTACCACGTCAACAGCTTCAACAGCTTTAAGAATTAGTCAATTATCAACTTCATCAACTGCAACAGGTGTGGCAGGAAGTTATAACACCATAGATAACTGTAGAATTACCGGTGGATATTATGGTTATACGGTAGCTGGTAACGGATCAACAACTGCATCTAGTTTTGGTAACACAGTTAGAAACTGTACGTTCGACGATGCCTATTATATGGCTATGCTAGCATATTATTCAGCAGATGACGTTTTTGACGGCAATTCAGTTGAAGGAATTAGGGTCAGCTCAGGATATAGCATATGTGAATTGCAAGGTTTAAGATCTCAGATTACAAATAACGTGTGTCAACATGGTAGTTATGGTATATTTATAGACGGCGAAAACACTATCAGTACTAGCGACACAAGTGCGATTGTAAACAACATGTGCAGCAATTTTGATGATGCCAACAATCAAATAGGCATTTATGCCGCTGGATATGGCATTCACATAATCCACAACAGCATCTGGGCAAACAGCAGTTCAGCATCAACTACTAATCCGAGTTTATATATAAACAGCTATAGTGGTTGTGTGGTTAAGAATAACGTAATTGCAAACACTTCTACCAGTTTGGCGGTTAGCAAATTCGGAACATTTGCCATTGGTGCGGTTGATTACAATGCCTATTATGTACCAAACTTTACTATACCGTTTTATGATGGAACCACATATGGTGACTTAACTTCATGGCAAACGGATAGTACCAGACACAACGTTAACTCAATAATGGTTAACCCAGGCT
>JAGQWA010000076.1 GCA_020437725.1 Bacteroidota bacterium
ATAACCATGTTGACCCACACCATTTTCTGTTTGAAGATTTACCCGATTCAACTTGGTTTCATTTTTGGCCTACTTATACGCAGTCAAATTTTAAAGCCAGCACACTTTATGATCCATATGCAAGTGAATACGACCGAAAGAAATTTAACGAAGGCTGGTTTGTTGAAGACATGCCAGACTTTGATCAGGACAATCCCTTTTTAGCCACTTATTTAATTCAAAACACCATTTGGTGGGTAGAACAATTCGATTTGCATGGCATTAGAATAGACACTTACACCTATCCAGACCAAAGCTTTATGAAAAAGCTAAACAAAGCCATGCTTGATAATTATCCAGACATGGCTCTTTTTGGGGAAACTTGGGTGCACCAAACCACTACACAGAGCTATTTTGTTGGCAATAGCCGAACACGTGGGGGAGATGATAATTACCACTATTCAGTTACCGATTTTCAGGTGGCTTTTGGAATTAGAAATGCTGTTACTGAAGATTTTGGCTGGACCGAAGGCGTTTCTGATCTGTATTATGCTCTGGCAAAAGATGTAGTTTACCCCGAGCCAGAAAAGCATGTAACCTTTTTCGATAACCACGATTTGGAGCGGTTATATGGAATTGCTGATAAAAACTTGGATAAACTTCATCAAGGAATTGCGCTCTTAATGACCTTGCGTGGAACCCCTTGTTTGCTCTATGGAACCGAGTTGTTGATGGCAGGAACTGAAAACCACGGAAAAATTAGAGAAGACATGCCTGGTGGTTGGAAAGGTGATTCAATAGACAAGTTTAACTCTGAAAACTGGAGTACAGAAGAAAGAGCGACTATTGAGCTAATTCAAAATCTTCAGCAATGTAGAACAGAGAACCAAGACTTGTTTAACCAAGGCAAAATGGTTCAGTTTATTCCCAACAAGGGTGTTTATGCTTATGGCAGAATTCATAACGGCAAAACGCTGCTCGTAATTTTGAATACTGGAAGAGAAGAACACTCAATAGACTACGGCAAGTACAAGGAGCTGATCCAAAATAAGAGAGAAGCGCAGAATATTGTTACACAAGAATTAGTTCAGCTAAAAACTAATGACAAGCTTGCCGCCAGTGGCTTTGTGGTTTTGTTTTTTGACTAAATACTAAAGTTAAAACCACGTTCGGTTAATTCTTCGTAGCGTTTTTGATTAAAGCTAAAAAGCTTGGCTGGCCTGTGTTTTACGTTGGTTTGCCTTTGATTAATGTCGGTGAGTAAATCCATGTCTAGAAATTTCTTTCTAAAATTACTTTTATCAAACGGTTCTCCCAAAACGCTCTCGTAAAGGGCTTTAAGCTCAAGCAAAGTAAATTTATCAGGAAGCAGATTAAAACCAATGGGTTGCCTTCTAACTCGTTTTCTAAGGCGCTCCATAGAGGCTTCTAAAATTTGATTATGGTCAAAAGCCAAATCAGGAAGCTTATTAAGTTTATGCCATTCTAATTGTTCTGCCCAGCTAGAAGCCTTTGGGTTTTGTTCGTCTTTCTTAATGAGCGAGAAATAACCAATGGTAACAACCCTGCCAATTGGGTGACGGTTTACCTCACCAAAAGATTTTGATTGGTCAAAGTACATATCGGTTAAGCCAGTAAGTTCGCCAAGAACTCTTTTGGCTGCATCGTCAATATTTTCAAAGGGATAAACCAAATCTCCGGGTACGGCCCATTTGCCTTTAAATGGTTCGGTACCCCTTTTAATAAGCAGTACTTCTAAATCATCACCACTAAATCCAAAAATTACGCAGTCAACCGAAACGGCAAACTTGTAAAAGTCATTAATGGGTATTTTGTAAATGTTGCCGTTATAATCAGCAGGTTCTCTTTCTGCCACAATCCTATTACCGTTTTCTAGCATCAAAAATCTGTTTTAAATATTCTACAATGGCTCAAACTCAAATGATTTAATAATTACTTCTTCGCGCTCACCACTGGTTGGTGCAGCATTAATCCAAGTATGAATCCAATAATTCATTCTGGCATTGGTGGTGTTGCCAGGCTTTGGAACCGTAATGGGTTTAGACGAATTTCCGTTTTCATTTTTAACCCTTGCGGGCATACTGTCATCAAAACTCCATTCTGCAATTAGATTCTTGTCGGTTCTTTCTTCGCCAGCATAGCTTCTCCATGTAATAATATTCGGTTTCCACGTAAACTCATGTGTTGTAACACCATCAACAATGGTTGGGTCTTCTAATTGCGCCCTATAATTTCTTTCTGGAAAAGTTGGGCCAAATGCCACGGGTTGAACGGCGTAATTGAGCGTTTGTACAGTGTCTGCACCCCATTTGCTTAATTCAATGTCGACCTCGCTGTTGGCTGCTTCTAAAAACGTGTTATCGTCCCAAGTAAATAACCCGAGTGTTACGTTTTTAGGAATTTCATACATATCGCCAATAATTGTAAAGCGATAAGTGCCATAACCAAATGTGTCTGTTGAAACAACTTCGGTAGAAAACCACTTGTTGTCTCGGTTAGAAATGGTTAAATGAAGCTGGTCTTTACTATCTACCCAAACATCGCTCGGATGCGCTGAAAAATAATTTGGCCCAGGACCCCATTGTGCATTCTCATACTTCTTAATGGTCCAATACCTGCCAGAGAAATAGAGTGAATCGCCCATTCGGGTGGGGTTTTCTGGCGCTTCTTGCTTACAGCCAGAAAATATGGCAAAGGCTAAAAACCCAAAAACGGAAAGGCTAGGTAGTACCTTCATTTAATTACTTTTTATAGAAGAAAGATTTGGTTTTATCTGCTACTGAAATAGTAAACCAACCTTCTTCGGTTGTCCATTTTAAATCGGTTGCAACAAAGGCCAAATCACTTGCCGAGAGTGAAAATTGGTAGGTAATTGTTTGGCCGGCTTTAATGGCTTTCTTTTCGAAGGCTCTTAATCTTTTAACACTAGGAGTTATGCTGGCAAAACTGTCAGATACAAATACCAACACGGCTTCTTTTCCATCAATTTCAGAAGTATTGGTAACATCTACTTCAATATCAATTGTAGCTTTTCCGGCTAGTTCTTCTGTCGAAACTCTTATGTCGCTGTATGCATAAGTTGAATAGGATAGACCATAACCAAACTCATATTGCGGATTAAAAGCATTCATGCCAAAACTTGGATCAAGTTTCTCGGTGTATTTATGGTCGTAGGTAAGCAGCGCATTCGAATTTCTTGGATACGTAAATGGAAGCTTTCCACTTGGGTTTACATCTCCACTTAAAATGTCCGCTATAGCTCTACCACCTTCGTCTCCAGGATTATAGGCCATAATTATTGCATCGCAAATAGGCTCTATTTCACTAATAATTCTTGGCCGATTGAAAAGCAATACTGCCGTAACTGGTTTGCCAGTTCTTGCCAATTCTTTTACCAGATTTATTTGTCTTTCATCAAAATCTAAATCGCTTATATCTCCTGGTTTTTCAGTTGAAGGAAACTCACCTAGAGTAACTACAATTCTATCTGCTTGCTTGGCTTTTGCAGGGCTTTGAAGCGTTAGTGTTTCTTCATCAATATTCAAGTAGGTGGCAAATTCAAATTCTTCTTCGGCTGCTTCAAGAATTGAAAGTTTCTCTGTATCGTCCCATTTAGGATCGGTTCCTTGCCATGTTCTAGACCAAGCTCCATTTAGGTAAATATGGTCTGCAGAACCAACTCCAGTTAAGTAAACTTTCGCCTTCTTGCTAATTGGAAGAGTGCTGTTCTCGTTTTTAAGCAATGTAATGGCTTCGCATGCAGCTTGGTAGCTGGCTTCATCGTGTTCAGCCGAACCTACTTTATCATAAACGTAAGTTTTAAATGGCACTGGATTTTCAAACAATCCAAGGCGTTTTTTCATAACCAGAATTCGCATAACAGACTCATCTATTCTGCTCATTGGCACTTGGCCTTCTTCTACCAATTCAACCAATAAATCAGAGAAACGGTAATCATTTGGCACCATGCTCATATCAATTCCTGCATTTATGGCCATGGCCACAGCATCTTTTAGCGTAGGGGCTACTTTA
Source organism: Bacteroidota bacterium (assembly GCA_020437725.1). Taxonomy (GTDB): domain Bacteria; phylum Bacteroidota; class Bacteroidia; order CAILMK01; family JACPUW01; genus JAGQWA01. Next base: position 4,033 of record JAGQWA010000076.1, read on the forward strand.
TGAATATTGTTTAGCTTCATAATGTCTTCCCAATCGGTAACGGCAACTCCATCAAATCCCATTTCTGTTCTTAGCAAATCAGTTAAAATGGCTTTGTCGGCATGTACTGGTATTCCATTTAGTTCACCCGAATTAATCATAACCGATAATGCACCTTGTTTTACCGCTGCCTCAAAAGTGGGCATAAAGTATTCTCGCAGCTGGCGCTCGTGTAGGTAAACCGGAGTTCGGTCGCGGCCGGTCCAAGGCATGCTATAGCCAAAGAAATGTTTCATGCAAGCGGCCAATTTTTCTGGGTTGCTGGCGTCAGTGCCTTGGTAGCCTTTAATAGCGGCCGTTCCCATTGTTTTTGCCAGATAAACATCTTCTCCATAGGTTTCAAAAAAGCGCGACCAAACTGGTTGGCGGCCAAGGTCTAAAACAGGCGAGAAGTTCCATGGAATGCCAGAAGCTTTGGTTTCGTAAGCAGTTATGGCGGCGGCTATTTCAACCAATGATGGATTAAAAGTGGCTGCTTGCGCTAATTGCTGAGGAAACAAGGTTCCTTCGAGCAAATAGTTGGCACCATGAATGGCGTCAATTCCATACAAAACGGGCACTTTATGGCTTGTTTGGTTAATAGCAATGTCTTGAATCTTTGTAATGATTTCGTGCCAATGCTCCAATGAATAAGCATGTCCACCCACATTTAGAATTGAACCTACGCCGTATTCTACAATGGCCTTATTTAGCTTTTCGGCATCAAGTTCATGTGGTTCTTTAAGGTTGTAAATTTCACCTACGCTGATAACATCGAGATTAAGTTGGGTCATTTGTCCCACTTTATCCTTTAAGCTCATTTTGTCTAAAATGGCCTGTAAGTCAGCGTGTTCTGTTTTGGTAGTTTGATGTTTGTTGGTATGGCCTTCAGTTTTGTTACCAGGTTTAGATTCATTGCTACAAGCCCCAAAGGCAAAGGCGATAACAGTAATCATCAAAAATTTAAGCGTAAGAACCTTATTCATTGACTATTAATTTTTGTGTAAAAAATTGATTTTCTGACTTCATTTTAACCAAATAGATACCGGGCTTTAAGCCGATGCTAATTGGTTGTGAGTATTGTTTGAAATGTGAAATTAAATCGCCGTTTATACCATAAACTTTTACATCTACAATTGGACTTTCACTAGAAATGGAAAGCTTGGAATTGGAGTAGTATACCTGCGTTTTTTCATGACTGAATGTTTCAACTCCACTGGTTTTAAGCTTAATTCTCTTCGAAATGAATTTACCGTTACAAGAAGTGTCTCCATAAAAAATTACGCTTACGCTGCCTGAGTCGTTGCCCCATTTTACGGTAACAGAGTTGGTGCCTTGCCCAGAAATAATTATGGCATCGCTGGGCACATTCCACAAAAAGCTTTTGCCGTAAACTGTCGTAGAAAATTCAAGCTCATCGTTAGGTGATGCTATTTCGGCTCCCAGAATGGTAGGTGAGTTGGTGAACTCGTAAACACGCACATAGTCTATTTCCATTTGTTGGGGAAAAATGCTATTGTCAATTCCTTGCACGCCGCCCCAAGAGCCACCAATTGCTATGTTCATTACCAGATGAAAATATTGATCAAAAGGCCATTTGCTGCTTGAGTTATCTTCATTATTGAATGTGAAATACTTGTTACCGTCTAAATAGAAATCAATCTTGTTTTCGAACCAGTTTATAGAATAAACATGAAACTCTTTAGAAACTCCTTTTTGATTAATGCTGCCACCTTTTTGGGTGCCTTTTAGATGATTAAAATGGCCAGTATGAACCGTGCCGTGAATTTTGTTCTGCTGGTAACCAACATGCTCCATTATATCTATTTCGCCGCTATTGGGCCAACCACCATAAACATTATCAGTTGGCAGCATCCAAATGGCTGGCCATGTACCACGGCCTTCGGGCAGCTTTGCACGCACTTCAATTGTTCCATATTTCCAATCTCCTTTTCCCTTAGAAACCAGGCGTGCAGAAGTGTAGTCATTACCTGCATTTTGTTCTTTTATGGCCTTAATAATCAGCTTTCCGTCTTCAACAAAGGCATTTTTAAGACTGCTGGCATAATATTGAGCTTCTCCATTGCCCCAGCCGTGTCCGCCAATGTCAAACCCCCATTTTAATTTATCAGGAGCACCATCAACGTCAAATTCATCGTTCCAAACTAATTGGCGGCATTGTGAGTTGCCAATTATGCAAGTAAAACAAGCCAATATGGCGAGCGATATTTTTTTTGAAATGCTCAATTAATTAACTGGATTAATGAAAATTACTTCGCCCCAAAGGCTTGGATTGGTATTAAAGCCTTCTTGTCCGCCGCTATTCCATCGCTGTTGCTCTTGGCGGCCTTTTTCATTGCCTTTGTTTATGGCCATTTCTAAACCATAAATAACGTTGGTTTTGGGATTGAAATCGTCTAGACAACTTGCAGATATGGCCGCTTCAAAATAGATTCCATTGCTGTGTTTTTTAATGGCCACGCTGTTGCATGCCAAGGCTTGGTGTTTTGTCCAGTCCCAAACCAAAGGCTGTTCGGTTAGCCTAATGCCAATATGCCTGTCAGTGCTTTTGTAATATGGTCTTTTCTTAGAATCTCTAGGTTTGGTTCCGAATGCAATTTCAAAGGCATCTCCATTCCAAATATCATCACCATTGTTTTTGTTCATCATGGGCGTTTGGTCAAAGATTTCGCCGCCAATAAACAACATGCCCATCTCAAATTTTAAATACACATTTTGGCCATTTATTTGGGTGGATGGCAAGTCCCAGTCAGATAAATCGCCGTCAACGGTGATGCTGTGAAGGCAATCTTCAGTGTCTTCACATTTTCTGTTTTCAGCCAATACAAGCGCTCTTTTTCTAAATGAGCCTGTATAAGGAACCACTTTAATATCATCTAGATAAACATCGCCATCAGCTTCAAATTGAATAATGAGCTGCTTAATATTTGAAGCATCGCACCCAAACTCGGTCCAATCAAATTCAGAAAGGGGGAGTCTAATTTTAGTCCATTCTGTGGTTACCGCGTTTCCAACTACTGTATTGTCTGAGAAACCAAGCCAGGCTTGTCGGCCACTGTAATCTTCTAAACATGCGGCTAGAGGAAGACTAGTTTTTTGGCCTTCTTCCATTTTAAACCACATTTCAATGGCGGCTTCATTTATAATACTGGCCATGTTTTTACCGTTCCAGGCATCCCAGCCAAAGCCAAGGCCAATAAAAGGGCAGCCTTGAGATACTTTGTCCCATTTAAGGTGTAGAGATGCTTCGCCACTATACTTAACGTCTTTATTTGTGCTAACACTTAGGCAGGTTCCTTCTTTAGAAAACCAAATATCATTGGTTATGTAGTCTTCAAAAATTTGAGTTGCGAAGAAGTTTTTAATGCCTTTAGGTGTCTTTTGGTTAGCAGGTGCATCAAATAACGCAACCGGTTTGGGCGAAATACAAGCACCTAGTGCAAGAGTTAAAAGCAATAGAATACTAAACCGCATGCCTATGGAATTAATGGTTTGCCTTCAGTAAAAATTACATAATCTAACAGCGCCTTTGAGTAACCTGATGATGGATTGGCCAAAAACAATAGGCTTATTCTATTAAGCTTATTTGGTTCAAGTTTTTTGTTGCCATTTGGCTCAGCTGGAGCGCCATTTACAATGCTTACCAAATCGGCATATTTTTGAGAATATACTTGCCAGCCTGATTCAAAATTGCCCTTTAGTTCAATGGCATACATGTCTTCGTTAGCTTCTGTGAAAGTGCCGTCTTCGTTATCGTCTTCTCTAAACTGAAACAGAATAACCGCATTCGTAATTGAATCTGGCACGTATATCATGGCGTTGAAATACACATCATTAGGGTTTTCTGGAAGTGGAAAGCTTTCGGTTTCGCTGTAGGCTGCGCCCGGAAACTCTATCATGCCAATTAGCCAATCCCAGTTTACTTCGCCAGCCATATCATAGAAAAACTCACCTTGTGGAGATGCAGCACCTTGGTCGGTAATATTAAAACTCATATTGGCGCCAGATTGCACAAAAGTTGACCACTCTGGGTTCATTCCATTTTCAAAATCGGCTACCACTAACCCTTTTGGTTCAACTAGGCTTTGAATAATGAATTGAGTATTGAATTTAATCGAATCATTTGCCACTAGCTCAACATCGCACATTTCAGTTTTAAAGAAAGGAAGTTTAGAAAACTCCCCAGCCCAAGTGGTATTGCTGGCATCGAGCACTTTAGACTTGTTTTCGAATATTTTTTGAGCACCAGAAATGGTTCCCGTAATGGTTAAACGCCAGTTAACCAGCTTAGAAAAACGAGCGGTGAAGTAAACCGTCTCACCATCAGCAAATTTGGCTGACGGTTGAGATACTTTAAGCTCTTCTAAAACTGCCAAATCGCCATAAAGATCTACAAGGTCAGGGCCTTCTGTATTTAAATCTCTTTCGCAGGCGGTAAAAACCAGTAATACCGTAAGTAGGGTTAAAATCTGCTTCATCATCAACTTAAAATTTAAGGTTATAGGTTAGGGCCAATTGATTAAACTCATAGCCTGGTATATTTTCTAGATTGTCGTTAACCACCATTTGCTGCCAGTTAAACTGTAATTGATTGTGCTTAGAAAAATCATATCTAAGGCCAAATGCCATAAGCGATTCTTCCATGTCAGTTTCATATTCTGAAAAATCTACCACCATACCATCAACATCTCTTATGGCATACAACTCAAAGCCTTTTGAGTTGAGCTGGGTTAAACCGAATAGCACATATAGGTTAGAAACCGTTTCAATTTCAACACCTAGAGAAAGAGAGTTGTTGTTGAAATCAACATTTTCATAATCTTCAGTGCCCGATCTTGTGGTTTGTTCGTTCCACGAATGAATTTCAATGTTGATGTTGTTCTTAATATCAAAAAACTCGTTTGCATGTACGGTAGCGGCAAGCTGTGTGGTGGTGTAAGATCTTAGAGCACTGGTTCCTTGCCCAACTATTTCTGAAAGGTTTTGATAGCTGGCTTCAAAATCCCACCATTCTTTAAAATTCTCTTGACCAACTGTAAGCGTATATCCTTTTCTATTAGGTGTGGCAGGCCCATAAGGCTGAGCATTGCCAAATCGTGGTAAAAATGACTGAAGATTAGCCGAGAGTCTGTAATTGTAAAGCGATGCATCCCTCAGCACGTCAATTAAAGCTATTGGTCTTTCTATTTGATCTTTGGTGTAGCGATTAAATATTGTAGTGGCACCATCGTAGTTAACTCTTAAGGATTGTGCGCCAGGACTGCTAAATGCCGGGCCAATGTCTATGTAGTTGAATTTGCCATATAGATTTAAAGGCTTGTATTCAGCCTTTAGATAAATGTTATAGAAATAGTCACTTCTTGGTGTGTAAGAAGTATCGTTTAGAATAGAAGCAGAGCTGTTTCCAAATTCAGTTTCTAGTTGAAGATTAAGCTTTTGAGTAGGATAGTAGATGCCGGCTTTTATGGTTTGAACTGGTGTGTGAATGGCAGTAGTATCGTTGCTTGTTCCAAGAATATCAGCCATTTCTACGTAGTTAACACCTATTTGAAAGTATTTGCTTTGCAATAGGTTTATGCTTCCGCCGTAGAAGATTCTTTCGCTCGTAAAATTGAAATCGGTTGGGTTTTGGCGAGTTGCAAAAAAGTTGAATTGCATTTCATCAGCAAACTTGGCAAACTGTAGGGCAAAATCGCCAGCCACACCTTGTTGTCTCCACGTGTTTTCATCCTGGTAAAACATATCATAGTTTACCATTTGCCTGTAAACTTCGAAGGCTCCTGGAATTGCAAATGCAAACTGATCGTTGTTATAAAAAGTGTAGGGGGTGAGTTTGTAATCTAAATCGCCCACTTGGTATCTCAAGAAATTGCCAATTACGCCTTTAATGTAGAGTTGGCGAAGGTCAAAAGTTACACCGCCACCCCAAAAGCCACCGTAATCATTTCTAATTCGAGCCATGGCGTTTATGTAAGTATTGGCATTGGGTTTAATATTGGCAGTAAGGTCAACCATTGTGTGACCGCTGTTTAGTCTTGATGCGGTTACACTGTCGGTTCCTTCTAGTACGCCGTATCTGTCGCCATATATAACGCCCCTAGCTGCACCAGAAACCCAAGCTTTTTTAGTGGTGTCTTGAGCGCTTGCTGCAAAAGAGCAAAATACCATTACAGCGATAATTGTTAATGACTTCATTTTAGAAATATGCTTTTAGTTCTACTACTGTTTCTGTTCCTTTAAATTGGTCTTTGTTAAAGTTTCTGTCTTCAAACTGAAACCATCTATGCCTTATAAAAAGGCCCGTGTTTTTACCTAAATCAATATCGCAACCAATGCCTAAACCTATGCCTTCTTGGTTTCTTGGTTTTAGCGTTTCCGCATCTAATTCGGTGTCGTAATTGGCTATTATTCGCTCATATCCGGCATAGCCTGTAAGCACCAATCGTTTTCTTATTTGGTAATAAGCTTCAATCTCATTGCTATAATGGCGTATGTAAGCCGAGCTGTTGGTTACTGTAATTGGCGACCAAAATGATTGTGCCGATGAATACCTGTTCAACATGAAAATGTAGAAATCACGGTAAAACAGCTTGTTGTTGTATTTGGCTTGTATTTCTGTAACACTGAATTTTTTAGGAATGATGGCGATTCCCAAACTATCGTCTTTAAGGTTTACAGTTTCGAAAACATCTCTAAATGCTACGTTATAGCGTTGGTAAGGGCCTACGTTTACTGGAAAATTCCAACGCCACATTCGGCTTCTAGTTAATTGATTTATAGGATGACTGTAAGTAATCTGATTGCTTCTGGCTTCAAGTTCGCCTGCCATGCCAAGTGCAACAGAGAGCTTAAGTCTATTCAGCTCAATTTCAGAATTAAGGTTAATGCCCTGCCTGTTGTTGGTCATGGCACCAATTGGAGCCATAGAACTAGCAAACGGTTGCAAAATATTGGTACTGCCCACAGCACCTGCCGGTATATTGTTGTTTCTTGTTTCTACAATAGAAGTGTTCCAGAAAATGGCATTGTTGTTAATCACATTCGGGCTAATTCTAAAGGCATGCACTTCAATTGGTATGAATGTTATTGACTTTGGAAATTGAATTTTACCGCTCATTAATTCGCCCCAGCCAAGATTGTAGTTGGGGCTTAGGTAATTTC
>JAGQWA010000077.1:0-5993 GCA_020437725.1 Bacteroidota bacterium
TAAAGTAAGGAAGATCTTTATGATTGCTAACAAATTTCATGAACGAAGCCAGATACACATTGGCATTTGGCTGCATATACACCTTGTTAATAATGGTTTCTTTTGATAAACCTTGTGCTCTAAGTTCTTGGTTAATGGTTTCAGGCAATTGGCCATAAAGAAATGCCGAAAGCAATTTTTTGCCAAAATATGAGCCGCTGCCTTCATCACCTAAAATATAACCCAAACCTGAAACGCGGTTGTGAATGTCTTTTCCGTCGAAATAGGCAGAATTTGAACCTGTGCCTAGAATGCAACTTATGCCTGGTTTGCCTTGGCATGTTGCCATTATTGCGGCCCTAATGTCGTGATCAACATGAACATGGGCATTTTTAAAAACATTGCTTAAAGCAGTTTGCACTGTTTTGTTAAGCTCGCCATTTTGGCATCCAGCACCGTAATAATAAACAGCTTCAACCCGATTAGCAAGGCCGCTTAAGTCTTTGTTATCTCTAAGCTTATCTTCAATTAATTGGCTTGAATGAAACATAGGGTTAAACCCTTGGGTTTTTGTCCTTATTTCTTCTTGTCCATTGGTTATTATCCAATCACATTTGGTAGAACCACTATCTGCGATAACAATCATAAATCCTAAATAATAAAAACAGCCGTTTATTAAGCCGGCCGACTAAGGTAAGTGTATTTTGTACACTTAACCAAAATTTGCATGTTTGTAACCGCAACTTCGCTAAGGGTATTAATACTACTTTGCGGCAAATTAATGGGTAAAATATGGTGAGCCAAAAAATACCTAACCTTTCTGTTGACTGTGTTATTTTCGGCTATAATGGTAAGGAATTAAAGGTTTTGCTAATTGAGCAAAAGAAAATTTCTGAGCAACTTAAAACCCAATACGCACTGCCAGGCGACCTTGTTGAAATTGATGAAGACCTAGATGAAGCAGCTAACCGAGTGCTTTTTGAACTTACCAATATAAAAGACATTTACCTAGAGCAGTTTCAAGCTTTCGGTAATCCAGTTAGGGTAAAAGAACAAAAAGATTCAGATTGGCTAAGAAGCATAAGAGAATTTCCTGAAGAACGGGTAATTACTGTGGCCTACTATTCTTTAGTTAATATAGAAGATGTAGCTCCAAAAGGTTCTGCGTTTGCTGACCATACAGAGTGGATTAACGTGAAAAAAGTGCCGCCATTGGCCTTTGATCACGACCAAATTTTAAACCATGCTTTACAACGATTTAGAAGTGAGCTCGTAACTAAAAACATTGGTTTTGAATTACTTCCACCAAAATTTACCTTAAGTCAATTGCAACAATTGCATGAGCTGGTGCTCGACAAAAAGTTAGACAAACGCAACTTTAGAAAGAGCATTAAAAAGATAGATCATCTTGAACCGCTTGATGAAAAACAAACTGGAGTTGACCATAAACCCGCTCAGTTATATCGCTTTAATCCTAAAAAAGAAGATTAAGAATTGCTAAGTGTATTAGTTACACTAAGTTGTCTATTTTCGAATAAAATTGCCATTTTCTACCATGAGAGTTATCTCAATTTTCCTTGTTGTTTTAACAACGGCTTTAACATCAAAAGCTCAAATTGTTACAGCAATACCTGCTTACCCAACCCAAAATGATACGGTTACTATAACCTACGATGCCACTAAGGGCAATGCTGGTTTAAATGGTGTTGCGCCAGTTTATATGCATACTGGTTTAATTACTGATAAAAGCTCATCGCCGTCAGATTGGAAATATGTTCAAGGTACTTGGGGTACTGACGATGCAAAAGTGAAAATGACTTCAATTGGAAATAACAAACACCAAATGAAATTTCATATAGCGTCGTTTTATGGTATTCCAACTAACGAAACAGCGCTTAAACTGGCATTTGTATTTAGAAGTGCAGACGGAAACAAGGCTGGGAGAGAAACCGATGGCTCTGATATTTTCTTTGACCTTTCTGATGGCAGTTTTCAGCTAACAATTGATGAGCCGGCTGCAAGATTAAATGTAATTCAATCTTCTAAAACTGATTTAAGCATTGCGGTGAGAGCAAGTTCTAAAGCCAACCTTCAAATTATAATTGGTGATTCAACACTCTTTAATGGTAATGCAAGTGATTATACTGCCGACATTGATGCTGGCTTTTTAACAGAAGGTGCACACCAATTAATAGCAAAGGCTGAGTTGAACGGAAACACAGTTTACGATACTGCCAATGTGTATTTTCTGAAAAAAGTGCCTATTGCGGCTCTTCCTTCAAACAACCTTAAAAATGGGGTTAATTATAATGGTGACAGTAGCGCAACGCTGGTTCTTGAAGCACCTTTAAAGTCGTATGCTTTTGCCATTGGAGATTTCAACAATTGGGAATTAACCAATGATCATATTCTTTGCAGAACGCCTGATGCTACCAAATTTCATGTTACAATTAATAATCTGAAGCCAGGTAAAGAGTATGCCTACCAATATTATATAGATGGTGATGTAGCCGCCGATTGGTATGCTGAAAAAGTACTAGACCCTTGGAACGACCAATATATTGATGACCAAACCTACCCTAATTTAAAATCGTATCCAACTGGTAAAACCACCAATATCGTTTCTATATTTCAAACAAATCAGGAACCTTATAAGTGGGACGATAACATTGAATTTACAAGACCCCAAAAACAAGATTTGGTAATTTATGAGTTGCTTATTCGCGATTTTTTAAAAGAACATAATTACCAAACGCTTACAGACACGCTTGATTATCTACAAGGTTTAGGAATTAATGCTATTGAACTGATGCCTATTTATGAGTTTGAAGGCAATGAAAGTTGGGGTTATAATCCTTCATTCTTTTTTGCTTTAGATAAATATTACGGCACAAAACCAGCCTTTAAAAGTTTTGTTGAAGAATGCCACAAACGCGGAATTGCGGTAATTCTTGATATTGTTTTGAACCATTCATTTGGCCAAAACCCAATGGTGGGTCTTTGGTTTAACAGTGCTGATGGCAGGCCAGCCGCAAACAACCCATGGTTTAACGAAGTGGCAAAACATGATTTTAACGTTGGCTATGATTTTAACCATGAAAGTTCATATACCAAGTCATTTTGTAATAGCGTACTTGCTCATTGGCTAGAAGAATACAGGGTTGACGGTTTCAGGTTTGACCTTTCAAAAGGTTTTACCCAAAAAAACACCTTGGGTAATTCTGGTGCAATGGCTCAGTATGACCAAAGTAGAATTGACATTTTAACTCAGTATGCTAACACCGTTTGGAGTCTCGAAAAAGATGCCTACGTAATTCTTGAGCATTTTGCTGAAAATAACGAAGAGAAAGAGTTGGCGAGCCGAGGAATGATGTTGTGGCATAATCTTAATCATCAATTTGGAGAAGCGAGCATGGGCTACACTTCTTCGCTTTCCTATTCAATCTATAAGAACAATGGCTTTGCAGAACCAATGCATGTTGGTTATATGGAAAGCCATGATGAAGAAAGAATGATGTATAGAAACATCAATTTTGGCAATAGCGCATCTGGTTATGATGTAACTCAACAATCAACAGCGCTTTCTAGGGTTGAATTGTCAGCTGTGCTTTTTTATAGTATTCCAGGGCCTAAAATGTTGTGGCAATTTGGCGAAATGGGGTATGATTTCTCAATTAATCGTTGCCCTGATGGAACCATAAAAGAAGACTGTCGCTTGGCCAATAAACCCATTAGATGGGATTATTTAAACAACAAAGCACGGCAAAGAGTATATGCGGTTACTAAGGCCATGATTGAGCTTAAAAAGGAGCATAATGCGTTTAGATCATCAGATTTTACTTATTCATTAAACGGAATGGTGAAATGGATTTATCTTGAAGACAACCAAATGGACGTGCTTTCAATGGGCAATTTCGATGTAAACCCACAGGTTCTAGAAATTGATAATCCTGGGGTTATGCTCTATGAGTATTTTACAGGCGATTCACTTAGTACTGAAGATGCAAAGTTGAGTATTGGACTAAACCCAGGCGAGTACCGTTTATATACCACCAAAAAATTAGATAAACCGATTTTGAATATAAATGAACCCAAGTTCAGTGAATTGGGAATTTTTCCAAATCCAACTAGCGGTGCCTTCAGCTTAACTAATTCGGGTAAACTATTGATTCAAAATGCATTGGGCCAATCAGTTTTTGAATTGAATAACTATAAAAGCGGTGAATCTATCAATACCAATTTAGCTGGTGGAACCTATATAGTTACCGTAATTGATGAAGCTGGGAATCAATACAATGGCAAATTATTAGTGCATTAAGGCTGAAGAGCGCAATGTTGAATTTGTGTTAAATTTTTCTTAGTGTAAATTGTACACTTAGTTAATAATTGAACTACATTTGGCTCTGTTGAATTAAGATGAGAGCTATGATGTATTTTTTCGAGCGATCGTTTTTATGGTTCGTAATCCTACTGTTTATGTCCGTTTCGAGCATAGCTCAAACAATTAAAGGAAAGGTTACTGACGATAAAAACAATCCGGTTATTGGAGCCACAATCCAAATTTTAAAAACCCAATTCTACGATGTTACTGATGTAAATGGCAACTACGGTATTAAACTTGATAGTGCAGGTACATTTACTTTAAAAGTTACCAGTATTGGCCAGCAGCCAAAAGAAGTTTCTTTTACTATTTTAGCAAGTGAAGAGCGTGTTTTAGACATTAGCATGACCACTGATAGCAAACTGCTCGATGAAGTAGTTGTGGTTGGTTACGGAGTGCAACGCAAGCGAGAAGTTACTGGCAATGTAGAGAGCATTGAAACAGAGAGACTTCTAGCCGTTCCAGCTCCGAGTTTTGAAGCTGGTTTACACGGCTTGGCAAGTGGAGTGCAGGTTACTCAAGGTAGTGGTTTAGCTGGTTCTAGCAGTGTTATTAGAATTAGAGGCATTGCTTCAATTTCTGCCGGCGGCGACCCACTGTATGTAATTGATGGAATTCCCATTACCCAAGATAATTTTATAGCAAGTAACCGAAGTGGTATGAACGCCAACCCATTGGCTTCTATTAACCCACAAGATATTGAGTCTGTTGAAGTTCTGAAAGATGCTGCAGCCACGGCCATATATGGCTCTCGTGGTTCTAACGGGGTAATTCTCATTACCACCAAACGAGGTGGCAAAAAAGGACTTAGCTTTAACTATAGTACCCGATTTGGAGCAGGTTGGGCAGTTGCTAAGCCTAATATGCTTGATAATGAAGAGTATTTGCAGTTGTACCAAGAAGCATGGGAAAATGATGGAAACGTGGGTCTAGCACCACTACCAAGTGGAATTAGTTGGGAAGATGCTCGAAATACCAATACCAATTGGGTTGATGAAACCATTGGCACAGGGTTAAAGAACATGCATTCCATTTCGGCCAACTACGGAACCAAATTCATGAACATTTATGGCAACCTTACCGCTGACCAAAATGAGAGTTATTTAATAGGTAATAGCTACAACAGGTACAGCGCAAGGTTGAATCACGATTATAAAATCACCAAGAAAATTCAACTTCAATTAAGCCATAGCTACTCTCAAGGTATAAACAATAGGGTAGATGCGGCTTGGAGCGGTGGGCTGGGTTCAGCAATGTCAACCGCATTGCCTATTTACCCTATTTATTGGCAAGAAGACCAATATGATGCCGATAGCAACTTGGTCCACAAAAAGGGTGATTATTGGAACAATGGCACCAACCCTGTTCGCGACAGAGAATTGAAAAACTTGATTGGTGTGGACAAACGGACATTGAACAATGCAAGCATTATTTTCACCCCAACCGAAAACTGGGTGTTAAGAGCTAGTGGTAACTACGAATACTTTACCCAAGATGATTATGTGTATGAAACACAAGAGTTTTTGCAAAGCGATCATATTGGCTATGCAAAATGGTGGCCAACTACGGTTAACAACTACAACGCAAACGCAACTGCCAACTACCTTAAAACCTTTAAAGAAACCAACGACCT
>JAGQWA010000077.1:6009-11152 GCA_020437725.1 Bacteroidota bacterium
TGAACCTAATGGTGGGTGGTGAAATTCAAAACTCAATTACAACAAAATATACCAAGTACGAGTCAGCTGGTATGCCTGGTTCATTTTATGAATATGACGAAAGCGCTCGTGAAAATCCTGATGTAAATGCTGTGCAAATTGACCGTGATGGTGATGAAATTTATCGCTTTGTAAGTGCTTTTACTAGGCTTAAATATTCTATAAAAGACAAGTACTTTTTAGAAGCCACAGGCAGGGTAGATGGTTCATCAAGATTTGGTACCAATAATAAGTATGGTTTCTTCCCGTCACTATCAGGCGGATGGGTTATGAGTGAAGAGAATTTTCTTAAGAATAACAAGGTTATTAACTTCATGAAATTGCGTGGAAGTTGGGGTGTTAGTGGTAATGCCAACATTCCGAATTACGAATCATGGGGTACCGTTATTCCTGCAAACTTTAACCCTTACTACAATGGTCAGCCAATTATTTATCCAAACAGATTAGCCAATCCAAATCTAAAATGGGAGCGCTCTAATGTTTACGACATTTCATTGCAAATGGGCCTTTGGGAAGACCGCGTAACCATGGAAGTTTCAGCTTATTATAAAGATACTCGCGATGTGTTAATGAAGCTAACGGTTCCATCATCAAGTGGATTTAATGATTACTGGGACAACGTGGGTAGAATTACCAACCAAGGCGTTGAATTCGAGCTAAAATCAGTCAACATCAGCAAGAAGAAGTTTACCTGGTCAACCAATTTCAATATTGCCCACAACCAGAACGAAATAAAGAGCATAGGCGATTATTCTGAAGATGCTGTTTCTGGCGGAACTAACGATACCAGAGTTGTGGTTGGAGAACCAGTTGGTACCAACTACTTGGTAAAATTCTCTCATGTAGATTCAGAAAATGGCCGCCCAGTATATTTAGATCTTGAAGGCAATGAAACTTATGAGTGGCTGCCAAATAACCGCGTGCCAGTTGGAAATATTCTTCCAAAAGCAGTGGGAGGTTTAACCAATACGTTCAAATTAGATAATTGGGATTTTAGCTTCCTGCTATACTACAGTTTTGGAAGTAAGATTTACGATTCATCATCTAAAAGACAATTGGGTGTTGTTACCGATTGGAACATGCGCGATGATATTTACGACAGATGGCAACAGCCAGGCGATGATGCCACTTATCCGAGACTTACCTTAAACACTCAAACGTATGGTTCAGGTACGCCTTGGATTAATACAGATTTATGGCTTCATAGCGGAGATTATGTAAGATTAAGAAATGTAACCTTGGGCTATACTTTCAATGGTTTCAAATTCTTGAAACGCCAGTTTACTGATCTTAGAGTGGCTTGCATTGCTACTAATTGGTTAACATGGACCACTTTCCCTGGTCTTGATCCAGAAATTGGTAGAGACTTTGAAAACTCAACAGACCGTAATATGAGTCCGAATATTACCTATCTAACGCCGCCACAAGAGAAATCTATTGTAATAACCATTAACGCCAAATTTTAATTGTCATGAAGAAAATTAGAAATTACATAGGCTTGGTTTTAATGGGAACAATTGTTCTAACAAGCTGTAACGATTACTTAAATATTCCACCTCAAGGCGAAGATTTAAGCGAAGTATCTCTTTCGCACCCCGATAGTTTTGAAAGAGTACTAATGGGCATTTATGATGTGGCTGCCAATTCATTTAATGGCAGGGTTCAATTTTTTGGCGAACTGCTTGGTCCTAATATGGCCAGGCCCAATAAAAACGACGACTTAACCGAAGTATTTATTCGCAGAACCAACTTCTTTAACGGTACCATTAACTCTTGGTTTACCGACATGAACCGCATAGTTTATCGTGCCAATTTTATGGCCGATTATTACGAAGGAGTTGATTTTGAAGCAGGCCAATTAGAAAGAATTAAAGCTGAAGCTGACTTTTTAAAAGCGCTGACCTTGTTCAACCAGCTTCAACTTTTTGCCCAACCTTATGGCTACACGTCAGACAATAGTCATTTAGGAATTGCCATTAGAGAAACCGCAACTGCAGATCCTGTTGCAAGAAGAACTGTAAAAGAATGCTACGATTATATTCTTGGTTTGCTTGAAGGAGCATTGCCGAATTTGCCAGATAACGGAGAAGCCCAGTATGCAGGAAAAAACGCATGCCGAGCCTTATTAGCCAAAATGTATATGCAAATGAGCAATTACACCAAGGCCGCAGAATTAGCAAGTGAAATTATTGAATCAGGCGAGTATTCGCTTGGAACCAATGTTAATCGCTTTGGCTCGTCCTTAAATGAAGAAGTGATTTTTGGTTTTGTTTCAACCGGATCGGTAGACAATCGTGGTAGCTCTTTTATTGACAATTATCGCCAAGATAGCAAGCAGCCAACACTTTCGTTTAGCCAAGAAGTTTACGATATGGTGAATGATACCAATGATAGAAGAGCAGACTTGTTTACGGTTCAAAATGCTGGAACGGCCAACCAAGTTTATGTAACTACCAAGCACGATGAAGACTTTCAAAGTGTACCCATTTTTCATTTAACAGATATAATGCTGCTGAGAGCCGAGTGTTATGCGCTTTTAAGCAGCAATTTAGATAAGGCTATTGCTGACGTAAATGCCGTTAAGGCAAGAGCCTACAAATCAGATGTTTCGCTTTCTAGCGGAGCTTCTGCTACAGAAGTGCTTACAGAAGCACGAAAAGAAAGAAGAATTGAAATGCTTGGCGAAGGCGATTGGCTTTTTCAATTAAAAAGACGTGGAGCTGAAGGAGAAAATCTAACTATTAGAGATGCAGATTGGAATTGCCCAGGAATGGTATTGCAGTTTCCGGTTTCTGAAAGATCGCAAATTTTTGAAATGAACCCCGAAGGTGGTTGTAACTAAAAACTGAAAAAATGAATAGAATATATACACTGGCATTTGTGGTTTTAATAAGCCTTACAGCATGCCAGCCTGATGAAAGAACGCTAGCGCCAGCTGGTAGCAAACTTGAAGGCATTAACGCCACTTGGGTGCTTGACAAGGTAATTAGCACCGATTCTACAACCGAGATTAAGATTGACATAACATCTTATTACCTTCAAGATAACCTTGTTCCTGAGCTTGTAATGAATAGTGAAAACTTAAGCTATACGTTTAATGCACAAGGCAAGAAAAACTATCTAGGTACATCGGGCACTTGGAAGTTTGACGATGATGAAGCACCAACCAATATTGAGTTGGTTAATGAAAACAATGAAACCGTGTTGCTAAATCTTCATAAAACCATTAGGCCGGTTGACCAAACGCTCGCTGTGCAATTGGTGAGATACTGTGGCGAAACTCCGCGTGCCGTTTATAGCTACTTTTTTAAACGTAAAGCTGAATAAATCATGAAAAAGCTAATTACACTAATTGCTGTTTTAGGAATAGTTTCTACAGCTTTTGCACAGAAGGTTTATTTAAAAGATGAAGAGAATTTTGATCCCACCAAAGAAACTACCATAATGGTAGATATTTCTAAATGCGATTGCCAGCGCCTGCTCAATAATCCTGGTCCACTGTATATGTGGACTTGGAACCCAGCGGAGTTGCCAAAAGGCGACCCAAACCACAACGGAGATTGGACATCAAGTAACGAAGCACTGGCTATGACCAACGAAGGCAACAACCTATGGAGCTTTACCATGATTCCAACTGAATTTTATGGCGTTGGCGCTAAAAAGGTTTATGAAAATGGATTCTCGCTTCTTGTAAAAGCCAAAGACGGTACTGGTGGCGGTGGCGGCGGTTGCGACGAAGACAAAACCGAAGACTTAATAATTGAAGTGGAAGCGCCTGAAGGTCCATCAATTGCGCTGGTAGCCATACCAACGGCTCCTGCGGTTGACGATTTGCTTACCATAGTGTATGATAATACTACCGAAGAAAACGTAAACATGCAAAACCTTGCTGAAGGTGATGCGTATGTAGTTCCATCAGTTTTAGGTAGCGATTCAGTTTCATATAACTACGCCCCATTTTTCTCGATTACAGATTATAACGAGTTAATTATGACTCGCCTTGATAACGGAAAGTTTATTTGGGTAATTGAGCCAGAAGCATTCTTCAAAGCAAAACTTCCGGCGGGTGTAACGCCAATTCAAATAACCATAGTTATTAGAAAAAAGGTTTATAAAACAAGTGCAGATAGAGTAAGCGATGATTTGACAGTTCTGGTAGGCTGTCAATAGCTAGAGTATTTTTCATAGTTGGTTGAAGGGCAATTGATCGCACAATCAGTTGCCCTTTTTTAATTTATGGTTAAGCCTAATTTGCATGACTCAAGTCACTATTTCATACCGATTTAGCACCAACCTTTGAATCATCAAAATAGTCATTTAATGAAAAACATATTAGTTCCTACAGATTTGTCAGACGAAGGAAAAGCCGCTTTAGAAGTGGGCATGGCCATGGCAAAAAGTTTAAACGGGCACGTTACTCTTCTCCATATAATCGACGCGCCCAATGCGGTTGATTTAGGAACACAAGGCCAATCAAGTGGTTCTTCAATTGACCAAATTTTTACTTTAAAATTAATTGAGCGAATGAAGGCCAATTTAGCAGTTGCAGTAGAGCCTTATGGCGATGATGCACCGCTTACAGCAGAAATGGCTATTGGTAATTTAATTGAGAAAATTAATGAGCGTGTGGCAATAGACAATATCGATCTGGTTATTATGGGTACCAAAGGTGCCGATGGTATGCATGAGGTTATGGTTGGTTCAAATGCCGAAAAAGTGGTGAGAAATGCTCATTGCCCAGTATTAACTGTAAAGAAAAGTGCCACAAATGTTCATCCAAATAATATTGCTTTTGCGTCAGACTTTACAGAGAACGACCAATTGGGCCAGATTGTGCCAAGGCTTCAGGCTTTCCAAAAGCAATACGGTGCCAAATTGCACTTGGTTTATGTAAATACACCCAACCGATTTGAGCACACATCATATTCTACAAAACGCATGAAAAACTTTGTAAATAAGTATGGTATTGAAAATTACACCATTAATATTTACAACCATAGAGACGAAGAAGATGGTATTTTATGCTTTGCTGATGAGAACAACATGGATATGATTGCCGTGGCTACTCATAGCAGAAAAGGCCTTGCACATTTACTTTCTGGCA
>JAGQWA010000078.1 GCA_020437725.1 Bacteroidota bacterium
AGAATTAGGCTCCTGACCACGGAAGTTAATATACATTTCCATGGCATCCATAGTGCCACCTTTTGATAAGATGTGCTCTCTAAAGGCATTTGCTGTTTCCTTATCAAACAAACCGTTTTCTTTAAAAGCGGCAAATGCATCAGCATCCATTATCTCTGAGTTTAGGTAACTATAATAACCAGCAGAATATCCACCCGTAATGTGGCGGAAATAGCCACTTCTATATCTCGGAACAATGGCATCAATTAGGCCGATTTTATCCATTGCTGCTTTTTCAAAGTCATTAATGTTATCTGTTAGTGGCTCGGTAATGGTGTGGTAGGCCATGTCTAAGTATGCGGCCGCCATGTATTCAACCGTAGAAAACCCTACATTAAAAGAACCTGCCTTGTTTATTTTCTCAACCAGCTCATTAGGCATTACTTCTCCTGTTTTGTAATGAAAAGCATATTGCTTAAGCATTTCAGGTTCAAACACCCAGTTTTCCATTACTTGTGATGGAAATTCAACAAAATCGCGAGGCGTTGACGTGCCCGAAATAGATGGGTAAGTACACTCAGAAAGAAGTCCGTGTAGCGCATGGCCAAACTCATGGAAAAGGGTAACAGCTTCGTCTTGCGACAGTAACGAAGGTGCATCAGCGGTTGGTTTGGTGAAGTTTCCAACATTGTAAATAATTGGAATAATGTTGTTTCCATCTATGTTCGACTGCTCACGAATATTGCTCATCCAAGCACCACCGCGTTTGCTAGATCGGTAAAACCAATCGCTCATGTAAACCCCAATTAACTCACCTTCTTGGTTTTTAACCGTATAGGTTCTAACATCTTGATGATACTTTGGAATATCGGTTTGCTCTTCGAAGGTTAATCCAAAAAGTTTTTCAGCCAAAATGAATGAGCCTTTAATCACATTGTCAACCTTTAAGTAAGGGCGTATTTCATCTTCGTCAAGATTGTAATCGCGCATTTTAATTTTCTCGGCATAATACCACCAGTCCCAAGGCATAATATCAATATCAAGACCTTCTTTTTGGCTCATTTTTTTCATAATGTCGCGCTCTTTTTGAGCGGCGTTAATGGCTGCTGGCCAAACCTTGTTTAGCAAGTCATAAACCTTTTGCGGCTCATTTAGCATTCTATCTTGCAAGGCATATTCTGCATGGTTTTTAAAACCTAATAAATTGGCCTTTTCAAGCCTTAGGTTCACAATCTCCTTAAGAACTTCTTTATTATCGTTTTCATCGCCATTATCGCCTTTCATTATGTAGCCTTTCTTCAACTTTTCTCTCAACTCGCGATTAGTAGAATAGGTAATAAACGGATATAAACTAGGCCTGTGCGGGGTAAAAACATACTTGCCTTCGTAGCCTTTTTCTTTGGCTGTTTCGGCGCCAGCTTGCTTTACAGATTCTGGCAAACCATCAAGGTCTTTTGCTTCTATTACTAGCTCAAACTTGTTTTCATCGTTCAGCACATTGGTTTCAAATTGCACTTGCAATGCCGAAATGCGTTCGTTAATGGCACGCATTCTTGTTTTTTGCTCGTCATTTAGCGCCGCACCGGCTCTTACAAATCGGTTATAGTAGTCGTCTAAAAGTTTGGCTTGTTCAACGGTTAAATCTAACCCGGCCTTTTGCTCATAAAGCGCATTAATTCGCTCAAAAAACTTCGCATTTAAGAAAATATCGTCGCTATGAGCAGCTAGTTTTGGGCTCATGCTTTTTTGAATGGCCTGAATTGAGTCATTGGTATGAGCACCAGTAAGTGTGTAAAATACGCCTTGCACTTTATTCAGTAGTCCACCTGAAAGCTCATAAGCTTCAATGGTATTTTTAAATGTGGGCGCTTCTGAATTGTTGGCTATTGCCTCAACTTCTGCCAATTGCTCTTTCATGCCTTTTTCAAAAGCTTCGGCATAATGTTCATCTTTAATTTCTGCAAATGGCGGAACACCATATGGCGTGTTCCATTCCTTAAAAAATGGATTTGTCTCTTCCACTACTTCTTTGTTTTCTGTTTCTTCAGTTTTTGTTGAACTCTGTTGGCAAGCTGATAAACCAAGGCCAGCCACCAAAATTGGGAGTAATAATTTCTTACGCATATTCTGCAAGTGTTTTCTGTTGGTCAAAAATAGGGCTTCGACTCCGCTCAGCCACCAAGCTTCGTCATCGCTTGGCCAATAGGCCTAGGCTTCGCCGAGAGGACATACTTCATTAACCATCAAAAAGATAGGATAAAAGCATAAACCCGACAACCAAAAAGGCTAGACTCAAAACCACAACTCGAATAACGAGCAGCAATGTCTTCAACATGGGTGGTTCTTTGTCTTTCGGATTATTATGGTTTTTGTTTCCAGAACCGAACCCGCTTGCTGGCTTGTACCTATAACTTGTGGGCATGTGTCAAAAATAATATATTGGTTGAATAGTTTTTATTAAACTTCAACTGGTTTTGATTGGGCCACACTTTTAATCATTTAATGCTGATGAGAAAATCTGTCAATTATCAATTTTAAGATAGCAACCCAGATTAGCTTTGTGCTTATTTGTAATGATTCTTAATTGAGCAAGAAAAGCAAAGCCAAAAAAGCCAAGAAAAAGTGCTGCGATAAGATCGGCAAAAAGGGCAAGCAGTGTAAAAAGTGTCCGTTGTTGGCTTGTAAGGTCTGATTTCGGCTGCGCTCAGTCACCAGAATTTTTCTATTTATGTTGATATAGGGCTGTAGATGTCGGACACTTTGTAAGTGTCGGACATCTCGATTTTCCAAAATTCAATGCTTTTTTGGTAGGAGTAACTTCACCAGCTTGTAAACCAATAAAGCTGCAAAACCCACTACAAGCCCAACAATTAGCTCGCCCAAAATGCTTGGCAGGGCATGCACCAAATCATGAATAAAATGAACATTATGAACATAGATGCCTCCAGCCACCAAAACCATAGCCACTGTACCCAAAACAGTTAGCGTTCTAATGATTATGGGAAGACTTTTAATTAGTAACATTCCTGTCGACATTAAAAAGCCTTTTTTGCCATGGTTGAGGGTAATAAGCTTTAAACCGAAATCATCGATACGAACCATAATGGCCACCAAGCCATAAACACCCACAGTAGCCAATAAAGCGATGCCGGTAACTACGGGAATCTGTACATCAATTGGCTCGCCCATTACAGTGCTTAGCGCAATAATTACAATCTCAACAGATAGAATGAAGTCGATGAAAACAGCAGATTTTACCTTCTTTGTTTCAAAGTCTTTAGCTTCTTCAGATGTTAATTCGGCTTTCTTTTTCTCGCTTGTTTTATCATTTAAGTGCGCTAGGTAATGGTAAATCTTCTCTGCCCCTTCAAACCCCAAATACAAACCACCTATAAGTAGCATAATGGTAATGGCAATGGGTAGGTAGGCACTCAATAAAAAGGCAATGGGAAGTATTATAGCCTTATTTAGCAACGAGCCTTTGGTGATTTTCCAAAGCACGGGAAGCTCTCTTGATGATATAAAACCTGATGCCTTCTCGGCGTTAACGGCAAGGTCATCAGCCAGAATACCAGCTGTTTTCTTGGCCGCCACCTTACCAATGGTGGCAACGTCATCCATTAATAATGCTACATCATCTAAAAGTGCAAAAAAGCTTGCAGCCATGGTGGTTTTATTGTGGCCGCAAAATGGGGAATTATTAAAAAAAAACAGTATCATGACCCATTTGCAATAAGTAGTTTTCCACCTTTTTACGGAAAAGAGATGTTTGACAACAACCAAACCCAAGAAATTTTTGGATGCTTATTGTCATAGTTAGATGCATTGATGAATTGCATTATATGTAGCTGATCCACTTATAAGTAAAAAGACATCTCTACTAGTTGTTTGATTTCTGCATGCACCTTGAAGCCATTAATGGATAAAGTCAATATTACTCAAAGCTAATTTTCCTAATTTTTAAATTCCCTGCTTCAATAATGTATAAACTGCCATTGGAATAAGTGCCATCGGTAGGACTGTCAAATTCGGCTTCTTCTAATGTACCATCATTGTAACCCTTATTCTTCTTTGCATACAAGACATTCTGCTTATCGGCCACTAATATTTTTCCTAACACATAGGTTGCTCCGTTTCGGCCAGTGCTACTGTAGTAAATATGCTCACCATCATTTGTTATCTTATCAAAGCCGTAGCCATACACACCAGCTTCGGTTTGCTGTGCGATTTTTGTTACCGATTGGTCAGTAATATTAAGCTCCCAAAGCTCATACTCCTGGCTGTGAGTAGATAGGTATAATTTGCTACCTATTTTAGTTACGTCTTGAATAGTATGGCTTGGGCTTATTGCAGATTCAGCAATAGTATAAGCCAAATTCTTGTTACCCGTGCCTAAGTTAATTTCAAAAACACTTTTGTCTTTGTGAACTGCATATACCCTGTTTTCATGAATAAACAATTTACCATAACTATCGGTAGTACTACTAAGTGCGGTTGATCTATGTACACCATCTTCGGTGTTAATAGCATAAAATCGGTGCGCCAAGGCCATGTAAATGGTATCACCAATTATCACCATTGACGAAGCTTTGGCTTTGTCTTCGTTAGCATTATCGTACAACTTATCACCTATAGTAATCAGTGTAGATACATTTTCAGAAGTTAAGTCCACTTTACGAATTACAAAAGGGGTAGTCTTTTTTATCACATCGAAGTTACCAGCATGGGTAACAAATAGGTATTTATCGTTAGAATATAAACCATAAGGAAATTGAAACTTTGCATCTAAGTTTGACCCGTCTTCAAGTCCCTTTGTACTTCCTGCGTACGTTATAACTGTACCTTTTATGGTTGTGTTATTAGTTGAAGTATCAGTTTTGTTTGTGTCGGTTTTACTTGTATCATTCGGATTATCATCCGTTGGCAGATTGTTATCATCTTTACCACATGATACTAAAATTGCTAAAACGCTTACAATTAGAATAATTAGATTTCTCATAATGCCCCAAATGTAGTATCCAGACCAGTACTTACGTTTATGCAACAGCAAAACAATAAAATATACCAAAGTCAACTTAAGTAAAAGCTCGTAGAATTAACGATTAACTAATGAGCATTGGAAGCTTACCCATTTTTGTATTTAATTTGATTGGAGCAACATGCAGTCTATTAAAACAATATTCTTTCTTGCCATTTTTGTAGGTTTAATATGGTTAGGCTTTAAAGGCATTTTTTGGCTTGGCCATAAATGGAATGGCTTTATAGATAGCACTCAGGAAAATGAATTACTGTTTATATCAGACCTGCATGAAATACCAAAAAATACTATTGAGATACAATGGTATGCCGACAGTAAGACGGAATGGCTAACAAAAAATGGTGAATTTATGGGCGACATTCCCAACAAAGAAGGCAAGAATAGTTTCCGCATATTTATAAATAATCAACTAGCACATACATTTTACCTAATTAAAGAAAGTGCAACGCACAAACATGAATTTAAGCTTCATATTAGAGATAAAGGCGATGAAGTGTGTTTATACTTTGGTTGGGACCTACAATTTTATCATGACGACGCAGTGGGAATTATTAACCACCAAATGAAGTATTTTGAAAAGGAAAATTTTCTAAAACAATATGGGATGTAGTTGTTTCATTTTCACTGATATATTGAAAATGAAACAACTATAATCATCTTAACCGGTTATCTGTAATCTAGAAAACGGCAAACTAATTCAAATGCACAAAAGCTTCTAGTTAATGTTCAATTAGCACTTTCTGCACGAGTTGGCTGTTTGAAAATTGCGCTTTAAGAATATAAATTCCATCGTTTACATCTTCTAGATTCACTTCCATTTGAGTATCCAAATTGTTTTGATTCGTACTCCAGATCAATTGACCCGATAGGTTATAAAGTTCAACGTTTCTAAACCCTTCGGCTTGCTTACTTTTAATAGTAAAACGTCCGTTTGAAGGATTCGGATAAACTTGTAACTGATATGTTTGCTTTGTAGTTTCTTTAATTGAAACAGGCTCTGTACAACCTTTGCGATAAATACGAAGGGTTTTAGAATTTGATGCTATATAATGAGTTGAATCTGGAAACCCAATTCTATTGGCATCATAACCTGAGTAGATTGTTTGACCTTCCCAATTGTTTCCTTTTCTTTTAAAGATTTGATAAGGAGTATTTGTGGTAGGGCAGCCCAAATACATGCCATTGTTTGAGAAAATGGTTGGTTCCGAACTAAATCTCAAATAATCACGCTCTTTATTTAACCCTAAGGCATCATACGTAACAAATTCTTGTGTAGAGCGCACCCACTTTCCTGCTTCCAAGGTATAAGTAATTAAGAACTCGTTTTTAACAGGATAATTCCAGTAACCCACTTTTTTTCGACCCACTAAATAATTGACCAAAATGGCAATTGTGTTGTCGTCAACCCAAGTAATTCCAGCTATGTCTGCTTGACCAAATTCTTCTACTGGCTGAATGCCATAATCAACCCACTGGGTTCCCGCCCATCGGCGTATTTTAAGATAATTATTACTGGTCAATTTACCCGCACTTACAAAACAGGCCATTTTATCATTATTCCAGTTCCAATAATTGCTATAATCTTTATCCGTCCAAGTATTTAGTTCATTCGGGAACCATGCAAAGCCTATGTAATAATAAACAACTGTTACATCGTCTTTTGTTTTTGGATCTTCGTATGATATTACAACTGTATTAGCGTTTATCATATGAAATCTCATCACATTCCAGTTGCCCTCAGGCAAAGTCAGTTTCTGCCCCTTATTTACCCAGCTACCATTTACATATTGCTTTACAACTAATTGCGGAATATTTTCCTGGTATAATTCAACGTAAGCTATCGTGTTAGAATCTGGCATGTGTATTCCACTTCCGAACGACACATTATTTCTGTCTATGGTAATTCTACTTTTTTCTTTAAGCTCTCCATTAACCAATCTATTAATTACGAAGTCT
Organism: Bacteroidota bacterium; assembly: GCA_020437725.1. Taxonomy (GTDB): domain Bacteria; phylum Bacteroidota; class Bacteroidia; order CAILMK01; family JACPUW01; genus JAGQWA01. Next base: position 6,974 of record JAGQWA010000078.1, read on the forward strand.
GTATTTCCATCAAAATAAAGCAGTGTATTAGAATCGGGCACCGCGAGTAGTGCATGGGCAAATACATGCTCTTTTACTAAATTCCACTCGCTTAAAACAATCGTATCAGAGATTACACAAGCGCCTTTGGTTACTTCTACCCAATAACGAGTTAAACCTTGTTTTTCAATTGATTTGGTGGTTTCGCCTGTGTTCCACAAGTATTGAGCATCGGCCACACCTGCGTCTAATTCAATATTTGCGCATAGACTGGTATCTGAACCTAGGTCTAAAGCAAACGAATCAAAAACTTCTATTACCAATGTGTCTTTATCAGAGCAGCCGTTTAAACTCGACTCCAAAATATAGGTACCAGCTTTGTCAATGGTTATGTATTGAGTTGAAGCTCCATTGCTCCATTTATAGTTTGCACCTTCTATTTCTGTACCGATTGAATCGATAACACAAATTCCACGATCTTCTCCTAAATCAAGTACAAAAGAATCTATGTAAACATCAATAGTGTCAGAAATCTGGCAAGTGCCATTACCAGCAGTTACGCTGTATGTTCCTGTTTCATTAATAGTTCGTTTGGCGGCTTTAAGTCCATTGTCCCATTCATAGGTTGTGGCTCCTGCTGCGGTGGCATCTATTTCAATAGCACCCTGACAACTATATTGGTCTGGCCCTAATTCTAGTTTTGGGTATGACGCAAGTGTTATAATTACTTCTTGTTTGTTAACGCATCCGCCAATACTAATTTCTACGGTGTAGGTTCCTGATTTATCAACTCCAAAAGATCCTAGATCTGAATTATCCTGCCACTTAATGTAGTCGGCTGTAAATTCTTGTATGCGTGTAAATGGCTGTAATAAGAATGGCTCGCAAACTGTTCTGTCATCACCTAAATTTATAGTAGGTTTATTTAGCAAGCCCAAGTTAATGGTATCTGTACCAATGCATCCTTCTTTAAGTACCATTACATAATAGGCACCCGAGTCTTTGTAAAAAGGTGACTTATTAGTGAGAGATTGGTTGTTCCATAAAACACTGGTCACTCCATTTGTGTCAACACTAAACCTTATGCTATCTCCCGTGCAGATAAAAGTGTCGTTGCCAATAAAAACATCAGGCGTTGGGTTTATTGTAATATTTACAGAATCAACTGCTTTGCAACCCCGCAAGGTATCTTCAATGGCTAAAACATAGGTGCCACTTACCTTTACTTGAATACTCGCATTGGTTTCGTTGGTATTCCACAAGTATTTATTAGCTGTAACATTGCTAGAAAGAACTATAGAATCGCACCCTATTCTGTCATTTCCAAGGTTTACTGAGAAGTTGCTACAATCTAAAATTTCGAGAGTTGAAATTCTTCCTTCACGAATCTTTGCGGTGCTATCAAATGGTTCACTAGCTACTAATCTATCACCACTAGCTGTTAATCTGGTTTTAAAGCCCATAGCGTTACCTGCCAAACGGCCATAAATAGTATCGCCAACCGTTTCCCATTTGCTATTTGTGCTGTTCCAATCGTAAACAACTGCTTTGCCTTCTACACCACTCACAGCATAGCCATTTCCGTTTGGTGCGCCAACGGCTAGTCTGTTTCCAGTGGCTGAAAGATTAACAGAAAACCCATATTGATCGTTGCTAGTGGCAGATTTTAAAGTTGATGACTGTAATGACCAGTTAGTTCCGTTCAGTTTATACACTTCTGCATATCCATCGCCGCCAAAAAAATCTTTAGGAGCCCCTATTGCAATTGAGCTTCCATCGAAAGATAAATCTATATCCCAGCCATAATAATCGCCACCTGCTTTTCCTTTAAATGACACAAGCGTATCCCAAGTGGTACTATTTCGTTTTAATACTTTAACTCGTCCTTGACCAAAGTCGAAACCTACTCCATAACTTGATGAACCCACCGCAAGTGTATCCCCACCGTAGCTTAATGCCAAAGAAGAGCCAAAGCCTTCAAAATCAACACTTCCAAATAATGTATCAGCTGTTTGTTTTAAGGAATTAGAACTAATGTCATAAACTCTTACTTCTCCCCTAATCTGACCCTTACCTGCAGCGCCTGGCAAGCCAACTGCTAAGCTGTTTCCGTTTGGCGACATACAAAGGGCATTACCCAAGTAGCCAAAAGAATCTGTTCCCATTATTGAGTCAAACAGTTTCCAAGAACTGTTTGAAGCGTTCCAAGAATAGAGATAAGCCGTACCTAAATTGCCGTTAATGCTATTGCTAGCATAAGGTGCGCCAACGGCTATCTTACTACCATCATAATTAGTGGTTACAGCAAATCCATAAGCAATACCGTTGCGATTACCTTTTAGGGTTTGGCCTTTTTGTTTCCATTTACCATTATCAAAACTAAAAACGCGTACCTGTCCACGAGCTGTTCCACCTGCTGGTGCATTTGCCGCACCGTCAACCATCGTATTTCCGTCTCCCGAAATGGCTAAACCAAATCCGGTATTATTTTCTCGCTCGTTGCCAAGAACGGGGTCTGCAATTGGTCCCCATTTTTTCTGAGCAGAGGCACTAAATGCAAAAAAGGAAATAAGGACTACCAGTAAATTAATTCTAGAAAACATTCCCAACCATTTTATGATTTGGGTGGAAATCTAATACAAAACCAGCATTTTTTTCAGCAAAAAAAACTGCCAACCGTTATTATAGTTCTTAATTATTTTTTCAAAAAAGGAACTGGTAATATTCAGGACAATTTTTGAGATCTCGGATCCGAGCATTCGAAAAACATTGCGCGTATTTTGTTCATGTTGGCTGTTTAGACGGAGTATAGATGTCTGACACCTTCAAGGTGCCTGACATCTGCAAGCCATTAGGATTGAGACTAGGCTTAAACTTTTAAATATGAGGAAATCATTTGCCGAAGTTGTTATCCTTTTAAAAGAGCTTTGATATCACTTTCCTTTCGAATTATATATTTGGTTTTTGCTGCATAAGCGTCAAAAAGCGCTTGCTGCTTTTTACTTAATGCTTCATCATGAAACTTGCATTCAATTAAGGTTTTATTCTCTGAAATGAAATCCAATTCAATGCCATTTTCTTTAATGTACCTCAAGTTTAAGTGCTTTAGTCTTAGAAAAACATAGTTCTCAAAAACACTGCCCCAATCTCGTTGACCCGTATAGGCCGTTCTAATGCCAGTATCACAGGCGTATGCTTTTTTGGGTGAAACTAATTGCTCATTTAACTTACCATAACGCCCTACCAAATGCACCAAATAGCTTTGTGCAAAAAGCTCTAAGTAGTGTTTACCTGTTTGGGTAGAAATGCCAAGAACCGATGACACTTTATTGATACTTACCTGTTTGCCCGCTCGTTCCATTAGCAGAAGGAAAAAGTCTTTTAGCAAGTCAATTTGTTTGATTCCGTTTATGGCAGCAATGTCTTTATAGATGATATTATCTACTAAGTCAAACAAATAACTACTATCGTTGGTAAGCACGTACTCTGGAATACCACCAGATGTCAAGTAGTCTCTAAAATAACTCTCTCTAAGTTGAGCATCGGCCTTTTTTATTTTGATTTCCTTAAAATTGAGATACTCGTCAAAGTCTAGCGGCATTATCTCCAAAAGAGAGTTTCTACCAGTTAAATAGGCAGCTTCATTTTTTAGCAACGATGCACTTGATGAACTCGCAAAAACCTTTGCGTTTTCATTATCGTAAAGGTTTTTAAGTTGTAGCGCGTAATCTTTTGCAAAAGTGATTTCATCCAAGAATAGATACACCTTTTCAGCCGAAGGAATTTTATGAAGTGTACGGTATTCTTCAATAATCTCAAGGATGCTTTTGTCTTTGAGCAAATAATGGTCAAGGCTCACATAAAAACAGTTTGTGGCTTTTACACCTTCTAACTGAATAAGCTGCTTAATTAGTAGTTTCATTAAGGTGGTTTTACCTACCCTTCTCAATCCTGTTAGCAACACCACTTGTTTGTTCTTAAGCTTTGCTACCAGAACATCAAAACCCTTACGATTTTTGAGTTGATTGAATGTTTCAACACCATCTTCCCACCAAGGGTTAAATCTGTAGAATAGCTTGCTTGTTTGCATAAGTGTTTGTTTGTACCTAACGAATATAATAAAAAGTGTTTGATGTAAACAAACGATATTTGACTGTA